>JBAPTX010000196.1:0-11256 GCA_049282375.1 Calditrichia bacterium | reverse complement strand
GATTGAGCAAGCGGCCCATTTTATGAACCAGATAATCCTCATGCTTGTCCAGATGGCCGTCGATGTAAATTACCCGCCAGATCTGCTCAATAACCTGCTGCTTTTCTTCCGCAGAATACTGCTGATTTATTTCATTGGTAAAATGCCACAGATCCATGCTCTGCTCTTTTTGACTTTCTGCAGCCCTTGTAATTTCCCGGGCGGCTGCAGGGGATAACCCGTACTGCTGTTGCAGAATCTCGGCAATTTTGCCTTTTTCCTCTGCACTGAAGTGCCCATCGGCATCGGCTATCTCCAGCAGCAATGCACAAGTGGCAATAATGACGTCCTCTTCACTTTTTTCCTGCTGCTGCGGAATACCGCCCCCGTCATTTAATAATTTATTTATGAAATTTTTCATCCTCTGCCTCTTTCTCTTCAATAACCGTTCAATAAAATCATATGGTAAAATGGAGCGAAAAGAAAAGAGTTCCGCCCGCTTTGGGCATAGGGTAAAACGAATATTTTGAATACTACCCGGCAACGGAATCGTTCTGTATTTTAAGCCGTTATAAAATTATCGCTGGTTAAATTGCAAATACTGACTTTTAAGCAGGTTTCAAAAAAATCCGGAGGGAAGTAAAATGTCACCGAAAGAAGTTGAACATAATCTCTGGCAGCGTTATCCCAAAACCGCCGGTTTCATGGACGATCTTATCCGTCAATTATCGGACGGGTACGATTTTTCAGCCAAACTGCAGGACCGGCTCCGCTCTGAAACCGGCACCCGGCTGGCCGACTGGCTGGACTATATTATTCTGCGGGGCAATGATCAGGTTGACGAGCAATTGCTGCAGTTGGGATTTTCCCAGCTGGAGGGTGAGCCGGAAAACGGTTACCGCGCTTACAGCCATGCCGGTGCGGTTTTCCCGGAGATTCTGCTGAAAAGCGGTTCTGCTGCGGAAGCACAGGTGGAAGGGGCCGCCCTTAAAACGGAGTCTGTTGCTGCATTTTTGGCCGCACACGATTTTTCGGCAGAAATTGAAGGAACACCTTTCAGCCCCTGTCGCCGATCCCGCCTGCCGGTTAACAACGGCAGCGAACTGTGGGTTGTGGAACGCCGGGGATACCGCGGATTTGAGCCCATTGAAAGATCCCCTGCTTATACTCACAGTTACCTGCTCTGGTATGAACGATGGTTGAGCCGTCCGCGCAAATTCGCTGCGGTGGAAGAAGGATTGAAAGTAACACAAAAACTTGCGGAGGAAATGACTGCCGAACTGGAGACTCCCCAGGCTTGCTGGCTTGTTTTTGCGGCCGAGCGGCGCTACTGGGAAATGCACAACCGCGCCGGCCGCATCCAGAAACAGCGTCAGGATGCGCTTGGACTGGGGTGGGCCAATCACGATCATCACACCTTCCGCAGCTCCCGAAAGGCGTTTCCCGGGCTGATAAAAATCCTGGAAACTCTGGGATTTATAAAACGGGAAAAATTTTATGCCGGTGAGGAAGCCGGCTGGGGCGCACAGGTGCTGGAACAACCCCAGTGCAATCTGGTGGTGTTTGCCGATGTGGACCTTTCCCCCGAAGAAGTGAATAAAGATTTTACCCGCGAAACACTGCCGGACACCCAAAAGCCCGGGACGGTAGAATTGTGGAGCAGGCTGCACGGAGAATCCATTTTAAAAGCAGGCCTTCATCACCTCTCCGCCCGGTTCAGCTTTGAGGAAGTGACCCGGCAACTGGCGGAAGAAGGAGTGAGTATGCAGGCGCCGTTCAGTGATTTCTCTTATCTGAAGCAGGCGTTTACCAATGGCGAAATCTGGAAAACGGATGAAGACCATCTCCGGCGCCTGTTAAAAGCGGGACAAATTACTGAAAAGGAACAGCGGGAATTCGCCCGAAAGGGTGCGGTCGGCAGTCATCTGGAAAATATTCAGCGGGGGGATGGCTTTAAAGGTTTTAACCAGCAGAGCGTCAGCGATATTATCCGCCGAACCGATCCACGCCGGGGTTCCGCAAGCGACTGAGATTTTTTTAAATGAAAAGGAAAAGCATGGATGTCTTTTTTTACGAAGCTTTTGAAGAGGAACAACAAGCTATCGCCTCTTTTCTGCCCAACGGTATAAAGGCGGGTTTTACCTGGAAAACAATCCAGGAAAGCGGCGACCGGCAGCCGCCTGCCCCGCTCATCAGTATTCGCACGCAGAGCATAATCCCGCCGCAGTGGGCTTCGCATTTACAGGGCCTGCTGACCCGCAGCACCGGATATGACCACATGCTGGCCTACCGGGAAAAAACCGGAGCCGGAATCCCGGCGGGATACCTGCCGCTGTACTGCAACCGGGCCGTGGCCGAACAGGCCATGCTGCTGTGGATGGCACTTCTGCGCAAGCTGCCGCAACAGCAGCAGCAATTTCAGAGTTTCCACCGGGACGGCCTGACCGGACAGGAATGCCGGGATAAAACACTGCTGGTGGTGGGGGTCGGCAATATCGGTTCCGAAGTGGTGAAAATTGGAAACGGGCTGGGAATGAATGTGCTGGGCGTTGATCTGGTTCAGCACCATGCATGGGTAAACTATACCCCCCCTGAAGCCGGCCTGCCGGTGGCAGATATCGTGGTCTGTGCCATGAACCTGACCCCGGAAAACCACAGCTATTTTAATGAGCGCCGGCTTGCCCTTTTAAAAAAAGGCGCTCTTTTCATCAATATCGCCCGCGGGGAAATGTCGCCGCCGGAAACGCTGCTGAAATTTTTGAAAAACGGCCACATCGGCGGAGTGGCAATGGATGTCTTCGACCGGGAGAGTGAACTGGCTGTTGCCCTTCGCAGCGGCAAAACAGCCGGTTCCCCCCGGGTAGAGGCTGTTCTGCAAATGGCCGGCCTGCCCAATGTCATCTTCACCCCGCATAATGCATTTAACACCGAAGAATCGGTGAGGCGCAAAGCAGAGCAGAGTATTGAGCAAATCACCCATTTTCTGGAACAGGGTTGCTTCAAATGGCCGGTGCCCTGAGAATAAAATCCGGCATCCTGGTTTTCTCCCGATTGAAATCCCGAATGCGGGTTGCGGGACAAAACAGTTTTGGTGGTACCGCTTGTGATAAGTTTTTGAGTGTCCGAAAAAAATTATAGGCTGTGGCTTTTTTATCCTTAACCTTTTATTTTTTCAACAAATAATATTACGGCCGGAATTCAGTTTCCGGTAAATAGTCAAAATTTAATTAACATCAGGGGAGGAATCCTGCATGAAAAGATTAACCGATGAACTTCGGCATTTTAACCTTCGCCGTCTGTTTCTGCTGGTGTTGCCGCTGTTTCTGGGCATGCTACAGCCGCTGCCGGCGCAGAATGTTTTCACCGCGGAAGACCTATTGAAGATGAAGTATGTCTCCGATTCTCAAATCAGCCCGGACGGGCAGTGGATTGCCTATACGCAGCGGGTGCCGCGCAAAGCCTCCGATAAACCCGGCGGCGCCTACTACGAACTGCACCTGATTTCCACTAAAACCGGTAAAAAGCGCCCGTTCATTACCGGTGAGGTCAGTGTGCGGGATGTGAAATGGCGGCCGGACGGTTCCGCGGTCAGTTTCCGCATGAGCCGGGGAGATAAAGCCAAAACACAGGTCTGGCTGATTCCCACAGACGGCGGGGAAGCCCATCCGGTGACCGATTCGCCCACTTCAGTGCTGGCATACCACTGGCACCCGGACGGCAAAAAACTGGTCTATGTCGCCACCGAACCGGCTACCCCGCGTGAAAAAGCGCTGAAGGATAAAGGATATGATTTTATCTTCTACCAGGAAGACTGGAAGCATAAGAATCTTTACCTGCAGGCAGTGGATGAAAAAGGTGAGGCGGCCAAACGGGAGCAGTTAACCGAAAATATCAGCGTGTGGAATCTGCGGTTTGCGCCGGACGGCAATACCATTGCGCTGACTGCAGCGGAAAAGAATCTGATCGATTATCAGTATATGTTCCGCAAAATTTACCTGCTGAATATTGCCGGCAAAAATCTGAAACAATTGAGTAATAATCCCGGAAAAATAGGCAACTATGCCTTCAGTCCGGATGGAAAAAAGCTGGCCTATGCCGCTGCCGGAAGCCGCGATGATCATGCAGTCAGCCAGGTGTATGTAATGGATGTCAGCGGCGGCGAAGCGCAGAACCTGACTCCTGAAAACTTTCCCGGGCATCTCACCTGGGTGGGCTGGAAGGATAACAATACCGTTCTCTACCTGGCTGCCGAAGGCACCTACAACACTTTGAATACCGTGAAGACGGACGGCAGCAGCCGGAAAAACATTCTGAAATCAGAAAATGATGGGGTTGTCTTCAGCGAACCCAGTTATACTAATGATTTCAAAAATTTTGCATTGCTGGGGCAATCGGCACAGTTTCCCGATGAGGTTTATTACTGGCAGCCCGGCAAGGATCCGCGCCGGCTGACCACTTCCAATCCCTGGCTCAGCGGGGAACAACTGGGGCGGCAGGAAGTCATCCGTTACAACGCCCGTGACGGCCAGCAGATCGAGGGCATTCTGATTTATCCGGTGAATTACCAAAAAGGCACCCGCTATCCGCTTATTGTTTACGTGCACGGCGGGCCGGAATCCCACTACAGCAACGGCTGGATGTCCTACTATTCCCGTCCCGGGCAAGTGCTGGCGGGAAAAGGATATGTGGTGTTTTATCCCAACTATCGGGCCAGCACCGGCTATGGCGTGCAGTTTGCCATGGAAAAGCATCTGGGCAATGCCGCCGGTACCGAGTTTGATGATATCGCTGACGGAATAGACTACCTGGTGGATGAAGGAATTGCCGATAAAGACCGCGTTGGTCTCGGCGGCGGTTCCTACGGCGGGTTTGCAGCGGCCTGGTTCGGAACCTACTACACCGAGAAGGTGCAGGCGGTTGCCATGTTCGTGGGCATCAGCGATCTGATCAGCAAGCGCGGGACCACCGATATTCCCTACGAAGAACTTTATGTTCATTCCGGCAAAAAGCTGGAGGACATGTGGGAGCAGAGCCTGAAACGCAGCCCCATATATTATGCGCATCAGAGCAAAAGCGCTTTTCTGATTTTCGGCGGCGCGGACGATACCCGGGTCAGCCCCTCCCAAAGCCTGGAATTATACACCCGCCTAAAAATGAATGATCATCCCGCCGTACGCCTGGTGCAGTATCCCGGCGAAGGACACGGCAACAGCAAACAGCCGGGCAGAATCGATGTGCTTTATCGGGTGCTGCGCTGGTGGGACTGGTATGTGAAAGATGCCAAACCATTGGACGGGCCGATGCCGCCGCGGGATATCAGTGAAAAATACGGGCTGGACCTGCCTGCGCCGGAAAACAACTGATCTTAAGCAGACATATATTATAATTTGAAAAAGGCTGCTCCGCCACAGGGGCAGCTTTTTTTATACCTATCCACTGGAAAATAATGGACCATTTTTTCTAATAAGTTTTGAAATCAAATCATTTTCTTCGATTCATTCTTTTCATTTTTCCTCCGGCAAATGATTCATCTGTTCAATAAATTTTTTAAGCTGTATCCGCAATTCCGGTACCTGCATATCCTGCACAAATTTATTCACGGCATCCGTATCGGGCAACTGCACCTGCAGCAGGATTCCCGGTGTTTCCAGCGTTTTGTCCCACTGGAGCTGAATCCCGCTGTCTGCATGATGCTGTATCACCCGCGCCTGCTGCTGCAGCAAATGCTCTATCCGGTTCAGGATGGGCAACCTGAATTTCTCCAGCATAGACTTGATCTGCCGGACCTGCTGCTGGGCGGTAAGCGGGCTTTTCAGCAGTTCATCAATTCCTGAGTTGAGCCAAACTTCAGCGGGTGCAGGCCCCTCCCGCAACTGGATGTCCCGTAACTGCTCCAGCATTCGCAACAACTCCGCCCCTTTAAAATTGAAACGGTCGGCCAAAACCAGCCATTGTTTATATTTTGAAAACGGATACTGCCGCAATTTCTCCAGCACGCGCAGGGAAAGCCTGATGCGGTGTCCATATTCCTGCAGCCAAAGGGGCCATTCGCTTACCTGCTTTCTCAGGTCATCCAGATGGGGAAAATGCTGAAGTTCCAGAATTTCCGCGACCTGCCGGACTTCTGCAGTGCCGAATTGATGGTGGGCAGTGTGCACCGCCCGCAGCTTTTCCACCGCGCTCAGCAGGCCGCTGCTGATATTTAAATGCAGCGCCTGCACAAATGCAGAAAACCGTTCTTCAGCGGGGAAGAAAACCACCGGCGCTTCCTTAATTTCGGGATTTTCTGCCGCGGCCTGCAGCCGTCGCATGCCATCCATTATGCAGACCGGCTCCCCTTCCAGCACAAACAGCGGCTGCAGAATACCCGCCCGGGAAACCGATGTTATCAATTCCGGAGCGGCTTTGCCCAACCGGTAGTACATTTTACCGGAAAATGAATAGCGGATGGAAATACGGCTTATTTTCATTTAGAATCACCTTTGATCACCATTGTTAAAAATTGAATTTGCTGCTGCAACATCAGCAATGTAAATGTATCGGATACTGGCAAATTTTACAATTGGATTATGGGAAGCATTTGAATGCTGAATCCGTCTCCCTGAAAAACCATGAATTTTCACCGGTATTGAACCTGAACCGGATTGATAAGAAAACATCTCTTCCGTCATGGATTCCAGCCCTTTTTCGAATAAATTTTGCTAAATGCTTAATATTTTATAAATTGAGCGGGTAAATCTGATGGTTAAAACCTGATTCCCAAAATGGTAGCGGAGAAAAATAAATTATACCGGAACGAGCAGGGCCTAATCGGGTTAATTCTTAGGATTTTCTATGTTTTAACGGCTTTATTTTTATAATGAAAAAAAATAACTGGGTTTTTTACTTCTTTATTCTGCTGTTCACCGCCATTATCTCCCTTCAACTGGTATGGCGACTTTCGCCGATTAAATCCGAAATCCGGGAATCGGTACAGGATAAACTGCGTCCGGTTCTGGGCGAGTCCTTTGAGCTGGATGACTTCTCCCTGGGATTCGGCTTTATCACCTTCGAGGATGTGCAGGCGGGAAGCCCGTCTGAAGCCTATGAGCTGCAAATTGAAGAAATTCAAATCGGTTACAGCATCCATAAACTGCTGCTTCATCAACTGGACCCCCTGCAGGTTATTGAATCCATCACCTTTACCCGCCCGCGGCTGATCCTGCGCAACGATCAGCAGGATACCAGTAAAACCGGTGAAGGGAATGGCGCCGGCGAAGTTATCGGCGAACTTGATAATTTCGGTGAAATAGACCGCATCTTCATTACCGGTGGAGAAGTTTATATCCAGCCGGGCGCTGCAGATACCATCCGGCTGATGTCCGGGCTGGAGGGCTTCATGTATGTTCCGCAGGGGGAGGCAGCTAATTTTAACCTGACGGGTAATTTATTCAGCTCCCCGGACCGCAACATGCGCCTTTCAGGCGAACTGGATCTGCAGAAAAAGCGCTGGCAGGGGGAACTGCAGGTCAGCGATTACCTGGTGGATGAACAATTTCCTTTTATTAACAGCAGTAAGTTTACCATTTCGCAGGCAAAGGTGCATGGTCGTATTTTTATAGAAGCCGCCAGTCTGCAAATCGGGGATCTGCAGTTAACAGGCGGGCTGAATGTGGAAAACATGCAGGCGAGTTTATTCAGTCAGCCGCTTTTACTTGAGAATTATCGGATCCGGTTTTCCGGCAAAACAATGTTGCTCCAAGAAGTTAAAGGTTCTGTGTACGACGGGCATTTTATTCTGAATGGGAATCTGGGGACCGTTTTCCGGCCGGCTCTCAATTTCAACATTGATTTTAAAGGCTATTCCGCCAAATATATCAGCATTTCCGCCCCCATTCTGGAGCTGCTGAACCAGGGACAGATCAGCGGAAAGCTGGAGATCAGCGGACCTCCCGGCAATCCCGTTATTGAAGGCCAACTGAATTCCCCGCGGCTGCAGTATGCGATTGCGCTGTTTAGGGATACCCGGCTCGATTTCCGGTATCATGCCGGCTTCTGGAAGTTCAACAAAATTTCAGCCCGCAGTATCGGCCTGCACCATAGCGGTTCCGGCCATATCAATTTTAATGCAAATACAATGGCCCTGAACCTTTACAGTTTCCGCGAACTTGGCCCCGGGGGAATTCCCCTGCTGGATCATTTAAACAACAGCCATATGCAGTATTTTACCCGCATGAGCGGGGATTTCCCCACCCTGACATTCACCGGCACAATCAGGAACCAGTTTATCCGGGAGGGCGATACCCTGTTCAGCGGTTCAGCCCGCTACAAACTGGTGGATGACCAGATCACCGTAAACAGCCTGAGCACTTCAGACAGCGGATTGACGCTTGCTGCCCGTGCTTCCAACCTTTGGGACCAGCCCACCTTTGATATGATTGATTTGAAAAATGTGCCCTTCAACCGCCTGAGCAGCGCGGCATGGGTCAAATTCCTGGACCATTATTTCGGGAATGAATTTTATTTTTCCGGACCGGTTAACTACCCCAGCATTAAAGCCAACCTTTTAAACCGCAGCAGCGGAGAACCTGTTTTTACCTTCAGCGGCAATACCATTAATCTGATTGAACCCGGTTTGCGGCTGAAAGCCCGCTACAGCATTGCCACCCGCCCGGAAGAAATCCGGGGCTCTTTCTTCCTGCAGGAAAGCGATTCCAGTTACCAAATGCAAATGGAAGCGCCGGGGGTAGCTGCCGGGCAGTTAACAGTCGGAAAAACAGACGATGGTATCTTCAGCGGCAGCATCCAACTGGATTCCCTTTCCGCCGTGAACTACCTGGGAAGTTTACCGGGTGCTCAGCAGGCAGTATCGCAGGGAGGTATCAGCGGATCTGCAAAATTCTCAGGCACAGCCGCAGCACCGCAGATTGAGTTCAATCTGGAGGGCAGGGATTTCATTATAAATGAAAACGGGTATTATACCGCCGCGTTGCAGGGAGCTTACCGGGATAATCAATTGCGGCTGGAAAAAGGCCGGGTCGATTACAACAACCGGCCTATTCTGCAGACGGATTTTGCCTGGAATTCCACTGAAGACCATTTAAATGCCCTGTTTTATGGAGAGGACATCGAGAGCAACTTTATCGCGACGACGGTTTTAAATGATCCCGATCTGATTGAGGGCCGTTTTTCCTATAAAGTGCAGTTGAACGGCACAATGATGAATCCGGAAATTAACGGCACCGTCTCCCTGCAGAAGGGGATAATAAAAGAGCAAAAATTTCACGATCTTCAAATTGTATTCCGGGATTCCATTCCTCCAACTGCGGGAATATTTGAAATACAATCCCATATTTTTCACATTCACAATTTTTATTATGAGGATGCGAAAGGGTACAGCATTAATGGCCACGGTATTCTGCCGGTGTCGGAGGAAGCCCCGCTGGATTTAATGGCCAGTGCCAAAGGGAATATTCTGGCCGAACTGCCGGGAGTGCTGTCATTTTTCCGGCAGGCAGACGCCATTGGAGAGGCGCAGGTCCATTTTACCGGAAGCCGCAGCAATCTGCAGTTAACCGCCGGCAGTATCCGCATCGAAAAAGGTTCCATTATTTTTGATTCGGTAATACCGCCGCTGGAAAACCTGCGTGCGGATATTGAACTGCTGCCGGAAGACAATTTTGTTCACATCAATTATGTGGAAGGCAGACTGTACGACCGGGATGTGAAAATTTATAATGTAGCGCAGGTTCCGGAAGAGCTGCTGTTGCTGGAACCCTGGCAGTTCAGTGATATCGGCATCAATTTCGGCATTCTGGTTCTGGAAACCGATTCCCGCGGCATTCCCCTGTATATTCCCGGCATGATGTATCCGGGAGATATCGGTTATTTTGCAGTGGCGGGGAAAACCCCTTCGGAGAAATTTTATTTCGCCGGCCCGCCGGAACAGCCCCATATCCGCGGAAAAATAACCTTATATGAAAGCCGGGTCACTTTTCCTTTTCTTGAAACAGATGAAGCCGCTGCAGAAGAAGATAACCGTGTAGTGGATTTTCTGATGAACGCCCACTGGGATATTCTGGCAACCGCCGGCATCGGTAACCGTTACTTTGTGGATATCCCTGCCGTTATCAGCCAGGTGTATATGGACCTGAATATTGATAATGTATCGCAGGGGCTGGAATTTACCGGAAAACTGGCGGATGAGACTTTCCGCGTGGAGGGCAGTGTGGAATCCACCCGCGGGCGTGTGGAGTACCTGGACATGAATTTCCGGGTAGAACGGTTCGGCGCCATTTTTTCCCGCTTTGAACTTTACCCGCAGGTGTATGGCCGCGCCTATACCACCGTGCGCGATTCCACCAATTTTCCCAAAGATATTTATCTGGTATTATATGCGGTGGATTCGGAAACCGGACAGGAAGTGGCCCGCAGCCGCTGGGAAGATTTCCGTTTTAAACTGGTGTCCAGCGACCCTACAATCGGTGAAACTCAGGAAGGCGTACTGGCATATCTGGGCTATTCTGTGGAAAACATTTCCAATAAAGCCGGTAATGTGGGCCTGACCCTCACAGAAAATTATCTGTTCCGTCCATTGGTCCGGCCGCTGGAACGTAAACTGGAGAGGGGATTGGGGCTGGATTATGTCCGGCTCCGCTCCAATATTGCATCAAACCTGTTCTATTTCAGTTTTCAGGACAGGGTCAAGTTTACACAGGGACTAAATTATAACCAGCCGCTGGTGAACAATAGCTTTGATCCGGCGTTACTACTGCTTCAAAGTTCGGAGATTACTCTGGGGAAGTACCTGCTGAAAGACATTTATTTAACTTACTCGGGACAACTGGTCTCCATTTATGATGAATCAAAACTCGGGCTTAATCACCGCCTGGGGCTGGAATATCGTTTATTGCGGAACCTGCTGCTTGAGCTGGAATATGACAAATTTCAGTTTAACCCCGAGTTCTACAACAGGGATGCTTTAAACGATTTCAAAATACGGCTTCGGCACTCATTTAATTTTTAATTGCAATAATTTGCACACAGGTTTAATTTTTGCGATTTATGATAAATAAAGGATGTATTAAAAATATGCGAATTCGCTTTTCTGTACTTGCAGTATTTATTCTGCTGTGCACCATGCATACCGGTCTTCTCAGCCAGCCGGCTCAATTCAAAATCAATCATATCCGCATTGTGGGGAATCAAAAAGCGGACTCCTCCATCATCCTGCTGAATTCCGGCCTGCAGGAGGGCAAGGAAATTACCAGCGATGACATTCAAAGGGCGGTTAAAAAC
>JBAPTX010000195.1:0-4786 GCA_049282375.1 Calditrichia bacterium | reverse complement strand
TAATTCCTTCATATAACAAAAGTTTTATATTTTATATTCTTATTATTATTCTTAAGTCCATTTTAAAGCAGAAGTTTAAATGTAACTATAATAAGATGGTTCCCGCAGGAAAAAGTTAGTATTTATTTGAAAGGATCAAAACTAGTCCGAAATCCCTCTGCAATTTCCATTTTCGGCTGTTAACCGCTTTAACTTAACCGATTGGATCCTGTATTAAAAAGGAATTCTGATCCTGATTTAAATTTAAAAATTGATCTGCACCGGCTCCACAAGAAACAAAAAACTGAAATGATCATTCGAAAAATTACTCTTGGGCACCGCCCGTAAACAGCTGTTAAATTAAAAGAAGTTCAGGTTGATAAAAAACAGGATTGAAAATGCAGTTTGAATATGAAGATTCGCAAAACTGGAAAGACCTGCTGGACCGGCTGGCAGCTATTCGCGAACAGGGCCGGTTTACGGAAGATGACGTTGAATTCATCCGCCAGCAACTGAACTCGGAAGACGAGCGACTGCGGGCAGCAGCAGCTCTGGCCGCGGATGGCTGCCAGTTTGAACCCTATGTGCTGGATATGCTGATTCAACTGGCGGAAAGTGACCCCAGCGATGCCGTACGCAAAGCGGCTCTGCAGAGTCTGGGTCCTGTTATTTATGAAGGGATCATGCAGGATATGGAAGATCAGCAGGGAAGCGGCACTGCTATGGATTTCTATGAAGAGTGGGATGAAATTCACGGTGAAACCCTGCGCGAAGATTATTTAAGGGTAAAAAATCTGCTGCTTTCAGTGCTGCAGAATGAATTTGAAGAAACCGGCCTGCGGGAAGCCGCGCTGATTTCCCTGAGCGATGCCGGTTTCCTGGAATCTGTGCAGGATTATATAAATGAATTTATCCGCTCCTCACGCAACTCATCCAAACTGGTGGCGCTTCATGCAATGGGGAAATACCCCCGGTTCTGGGAGGAAGCGCTGGCGGAATATCTCACTCCGGAAACTCCCAAATCGCTGCTGATGGAAGCAATCAGTTCCAGTTATTCCTCCCAATCCTCTTTACTGGCGGAAAAGCTGGAAAAACTGCTGAAGCTCAATGATCCCGAAATCCTGACCTACACCCTTCTTACCCTTACCCGGATTAACCGGACGGAAGGGCTGGGTGCCATTCTGCAGCGCTTTTCCCTGTATCCGGATGAAAAGGTGCAGAAAACGGCCAAGGACGCGATTCAGCAGCTTTCCAACCGAAATCTGGAAGATTTTCTAAAAGATGAATTGGGAATTGATGATTAATACTTCTAAATAATTGATAAAAAAAATCTGAACAGATTCGATTCTAAATTTGCAGTGCAGTATTCGAAGGCAGATCTTAAATTTTGAATACCGCAAAATGCAGGTTGCGGGATTTACAATTGTATTTGCATTTCCTGTGAATCCGTTTAATTTTTAAATTATTTTTTGAATGGATG
This sequence comes from Calditrichia bacterium, assembly GCA_049282375.1. Classification (GTDB taxonomy): domain Bacteria; phylum Calditrichota; class Calditrichia; order RBG-13-44-9; family RBG-13-44-9; genus JBAPTX01. Next base: position 3,327 of record JBAPTX010000195.1, on the reverse strand, counting down.
GCTAAAGGAGTTTTACATGACATATATCATTACCGAACCCTGCGAAGGTGTTTGTAATACCGCCTGTGTGGAAGTCTGCCCTGTTGAATGTATATATCCGCCGCCGGATTACGGTTTTAGATTAAGCGAGGAAGAAAAGCAGGAGCTTATTGAAGCAGGAGAACAGTTATACATTCATCCGGAGGAATGTATTGATTGCGGGGCATGCCAGCCGGAATGTCCGGTGGACGCTATTTTCCCCGATGATGAAGTCCCCGCAAAATGGAAACATTTTATCGACAAGAATTATCAGCGGTTTGGTTTGGAAGTCAGAGAAGAACCATTGGGCGGTGATGATTTTGATTTTCAGTTTGAATAATGCATTTTAGGGCCATCAGCAGTCAGGAATATTAAGTTTTCTTTTTATGTCACCTTGTCGAGCATTTCTTCCAGACGGAGCGGTTTGTGTTTCTGAATCCACTGGGAGTAATTGCCATCGTATCCCGCTTCCCGCTGCCATTTTTTTACCTGCTCAAGCAGTTCGTGGTAGCGGCCGCTCTCCAGCGGATGTCCCTGCTGAATTGTATCGCTTATCCTGCGCACTTTTTCCTGTAAATCCGCTTCCCGCTGTTCAATGAACTCCCGGTAATTTTCCATAAAATTCATCAGTATGCGGCGGGAAACCTGACGGCCGTGATTCAGGGATTCTTTAATATTGCCCCGGCCTGTGATGGCATTTCCCAAGGCAAAAACATTGTCATAACCTTCCAGCAATCCGCTTTCTTCGTCCCGGATATGCATGCGGTAGTCTTTATAGGGTAGCCCTTTAATGGGTGTGGGAACGCTGCCAATAGAGGAAATAAAAAGGGGCGCCCGGACGGTCAATTCAGGTGCTGTGCCTGGTTTACGAGCTGAGCTGCCTTTAAATACAATGCCGGTTAAGCGGCCGTTCTCCGTAATTTTATCAACCGGTTCGTATCCCCATTCAACGCGGAACAGATATTTATCCACATAATTCTGCAATATCCGTTCTCTCAGAATAAAAATTTTTTCCTGCCTGTCCGGTGAGGCATTGGGCGGCATGGGAGCCAGGGGCATATCCCCTTTGCGCCGCCGGTAAAACAGAGTGCAGCCGCGTAAACCAAGGTCCTGAAAAGAAAGGCCATTTTCTTTAAGCACCGGGGGAATTCCCATTCGCTCCAGGGTGAATAAATCCGTTTCTATGTTTTTTTCCCGCAAAGCCTGTAAAGTCGTTTCCAGCATCAGAATTTTGATGACATCGAGAGAGGCCAGCCCGCCGCCGATTACGACGGCACCATCTGCAATCTCGCAGCGTTGGCCCTTATAATCCGGCTCGTGCTGGTGGTTAAAGGAAGTAACAAACTGGTTTTGATAATACAGCCCTTTGCCCACAAATGAATCTATCCCTTCAATGGGAAGCGGCCGGTCGTGCCAGGCGCCGACTGCCAGTAAAACGGCATTAAAGCCCAAACCGAGAACCGCCTGCAGCGGCAGGTCTTCACCCAGACGTTTGCCCGGCACATAATGGACCTCCGGCTGGTTTAATTTTTGATCAATTTTTTCCTCTTCGCTATCCCTTAATTTTATATGCCATTTGGGCAGGCCTTCTTCAATTTTGCCGTATGGCAGCGGATTTTGTTCGAATAAAACCGAAGTAATACCTTTTTGCGATAATTGAAATGCGGCTTCCGAACCGGCCACACCGCCGCCGAATATGGCCACAACATATTTATGATCAGTCATTCTTTTACCTTCTATATTCATTCAAAACCCGTTAAACCGGATTCAAAATATAATAAGAAGCCAGCCCGATGTTTCCACATAAATCACGATCTGTTCACCTGCGGCGCAAATGGTTTTGAAACGGATATAAAGTATTGAGGAAATAATACGATAAATAGAATTAATAAAACCGGTCTGAATGGACTGTTTAAGGGTCTACATTTAACTTGCAAAAAAATGGGGCCAATGTTATTATTGATCGAATGGAAGGCAGGGATTTTATGCTGGATAAAGTAATTGACAATATTATTGAAAAAATCCGCGCAGAAGTAGTTTCGCCGCAGATGCATCACATTCCGTTGAGTTATTTAATGACCCGTAAGGTTCCGGATTCTGTTAAACATTTCTTTAACCAGGAAGTGGAAATCTGGCTGCGGGAGGAAGATGAAAAGTTTTCCAGCAGCGACCGTTTTGACTACGATGTGCCGGAAGTCCGGATGCGTATTGATGAGATTTTTGATGTTTTGAAACAAAACGCCACCTTTCACATCACCAAATTCAATCAATTGCTGGAACGGGCAATTAAACTGCATTCCAATTATCTGATCCGGCCTCACTGGACGCTTACTCATTTTTTATTCAAAGACAGTATGGTTATTACCACCATCGAAGTTTATGACATGTTGAAATACTTCGATAAATTTCAGTACTATAAAACCGCCCTTTCGGATTATTTCAACCTGAAATACATGCAGGAAATCTCGCAGCAGCAGTTCGAAGATTTGATCAGCGGAATTGATAAACGGGTTTTCGGTGCGGAGCCGGTGGAAACCACAATCAAAACAGTAAAAGCGATCCTTAATTTTATAAATGAGGGCCGCAGCAACTCCCAGCAGATTCCACTGGATGTGCTGGAAGAAGCTTTCCGGGACCGCAATCTGACGGAGTACACCCAACTGATTAAAGATGAAAAAGAAGATGGTTTCACAGAAATAACCCTTAAAGAACTGGATAGTTTACTGCGAAGCGGCCAAACTCGCCTGCAGCGTGAAGTATATGATGAAGTCTCCGACCGGGCAATGGCGGAAAGTTTAACGGATATCGAAACGGATCAGCCGCAAATTGATGTGGAGGATATTACTGTAAAAAACCGTCTGCAGCCGGTATCCGAAGAAGAGCCGGAAGAAGAGGATGTTATAGAGGAAGAAGAACAGGAGGAGGAACTGCCGGTTGAAACGGAATCCGCAACTGCAGCCGACCAGTTGGCGGAAGTTGTATCCGAGAAAATTAAAGGCACCAATTTAGAAGATTTGAATAAAATCATTACCGTAAAGCAGAAGCGTAAGTTTGTCAGGAAAATTTTCGCCAAAAACGAGTATCGCTACCGGACTTTTATTAAATTTATAAATAATGTGCCTACCTGGAAACGGGCCTCAGCAGCGATTGATGAGATGTTCTATCAGACGGATACCAATCCTTATTCAAAGATTGCCCTGGAATTTTCTGATTTGATTTACAACCGCTTTTTCCCGAAAGACCGGCCCAGAGAAAACGAATTCAGAAGGTAAGAATAAGAAACAGATCATATGAGCCAGAACAAACCCA
>JBAPTX010000194.1:0-2928 GCA_049282375.1 Calditrichia bacterium | reverse complement strand
CGGCAAACATTTCCTGTGCAAACAAACATAATCTGATACATGACACCCTTCTTCCTGAATATGCCCTATAGACCTTCAACTGTTAATATCGGTAAATATGCGCTCAACTTTACTTTCGGAATAACTTCCCTGCCGGATAATCCGGTAACTCCGTTTGGCCATTTCAACTTCGATAATAGTGGAGGGTTCGCCGGTCCCGCAACTTTCATTATCAATGGCGAAAGCGGCCTGTTTGAGTATGCTCTCATCAATTTCGGAAAACTCTGCCGGGGCGATTTCACCGGTTCGGTTGGCGCTGGTGGTAATCAGCGGACAGCCCGCTTTCCGCACCAGATTATTGCACAGGTCATGATCGGGCCAGCGGAAACCCAGCAGCGGAAATTGTTTCCAGTAGGGAATGGGCCCCGCTTTTTCCGCCGGCAGCAATACTGTTAAGGCGCCTGGCAGCAGTTTTTTTAATAGGTGAACCAGCCAGCTTTGATTATGTCCGCTGTTTTGGAGCAGCATTTCAACTGAGTTCACCATAATAGAAAACGGCTGAGCCGGCGAACGGCCTTTTGCCCGGATTACTTTCTGAACGGCTGCTTCGCTGTCCCAGACAGCGGCGATACCATAGACGGTATCGGTGGGATGGACGATAAATTCTTCAGTGGTCAGTGCCTGAACAGCAGCACTGCTTATCTCTCCAGTGAATTCCGGCAGATAACGCACTATTTTTGCCATTTTCTGCTGAACCTTTTTTCAGTAACTCAAATCCGCATCAGTAACTGCAGTCTGAAACTGCAGGTGATATAATCGCTGATAATCCTCACAGCGCTGCAAAAGTTCCTGGTGAGTGCCGGTATCCACAATCCGGCCCTGATTCAGCACCACAATTTTATCGGCATGGGTTACTGTGGAAAGGCGGTGAGCAATTACCAGCACGGTCCGGTTTTTCATCAACAGATTAATTGCCTCCTGCACAAGGCGTTCGGCTTCGCTGTCCAGTGCGGAAGTGGCCTCATCCAGAATCAGAATCGGCGGATTTTTTAGAATAGCCCGTGCAATTGAAAGCCGCTGTTTTTGTCCCCCGGACAGTTTAACTCCCCGCTCCCCGATTACCGTATTCAGGCCGTGTTCCATTCGCTCGATAAATTCCCAGGCGTTCGCATTTTTAGCGGCTTCCACAATGCGTTCTTCCCCGGCATTTTCGGCACCATAACCCACATTGGCGCGAATGGTATCATTAAACAAAATGGATTCCTGCGTTACAATGCCGATTTGTCTGCGAAGAGAATTCAGCGAATATTCCCGGATATCGATGCCGTCCACCAGCAGTTCGCCCTCATTAATGTCATAAAACCGCGGAATCAGATCCACGATGGTGGATTTACCGGCGCCGCTGTGGCCCACAAATGCGACTGTTTGTCCTTTTTGGATTTGCAAATTTATATCCCGCAGCACCCAGGGTTCATCATCCCCGTAGCGGAAGTTCACATTTTTAAATTCAATGGCGCTGCTGAATTGCTGCAGTTTAAGCGCGCCGGGGCGGTCGGACACTTCCGGCACTTCTTCAATCGTGCCCAGAACCCGCTCCGCTGCCGCCATTCCGGTCTGGATAACATTGTTCAAACTGGATAAGTCTTTTAAGGGCTGAAACATGGTGAACAGAAAAACCAGGTAACGAATAAAATCTTCCGCCGCCAGACCGGTGCCCCGGTAAACCATGCTGCCACCGTACCACAGCAGCACCACCAGAATCATGATGCCCAGCGTCTCATTCAAAGGAGAGGTCAGATTGCTTAATTTTTTTGCACGGAAATATTTTTGAAAATAGAGATCATTGGCTTCTTTAAACCGCCTGTTCTCCCTGTCTTCATTATGAAAAGCCTTAACAATGCGGATAGACGAAATGGTTTCCTGAAAAAGGTTAACTACAGTGGCGATTTGACGGAAAACCCGGCGGCTTTTGCGGCGGATACTCTGCCCGATTTTAACAATCAGAAAACCGCTGACGGGAATAATAATAAAAGTGATGAGCGACAGACGCCAACTGATCAGTATCAGAATCGCCAGATTGGTCAGCACCTGAACCGGTGTCAGGATCAGTTTCCCGAAACTGTTGCTGAGCATAATATTTACCGCATTTACATCATTAAAAGCAATGGAAGTGTATTCGGCGGTTTTTCTTTTTTCGAGAAAGGAAAGCGGCAGCCGGATCAGCACATCATACAGCCGGTTGCGAATGTTAATAATCACTTTAAGCTGGACAAACTCGATGATGATCCTGCGCAGGTATAAAAAAATATTCTTAAATAAAAATGAGAGAAAAATTACGAGACAGACCACTTTCAGGGTATCAAACCGGTTTTCCTGAATCAGCACATCTTTGATCGCCCGGTCAATTTTATCATACAGACCCTTCTTTTTGTAATTATCCGTAAATTCGGTGATCGCATCCCCTGCCCTTCTCTCACTTTCCGGCGGCACATTTTCATTTTGAAGGGTGGTTTGCCGGACACTTTGGGGATCGAACAACTCGCGGATAAAATCCACCGATACCCATAAAGAAATATTATTTAACAGCACATACAGGAAGGTCATGATAATGGAGAGCAGCACATGTTTCCAGTAGGGCTTCAGGAATCTGATTAATTTCAGGTACATTGACATGAAGTTTAATTTACCTTTCCTGATTTTCCACACCTGAGCTGCTCAGGACCGGAATATACGCTTTAATAATTTCGGCCGCCCGCCGGCCGGCATTTCCATCCAGTTCATCAAACATCATGCGGTTGGCTTTGCGGCGCCCGGCCTCTTTTTCATGGGGATACTGCAGGCAGCGGGCAATGGCTGCAGGCAGGTCTTCAGGGTCTGATATCCGGTAACTGATTTCCTGCAGCAGATATTCAATTTCTGCCAGTTTGCGGGGGGCTTCCCCTGTTTGCA
>JBAPTX010000193.1:0-5831 GCA_049282375.1 Calditrichia bacterium | reverse complement strand
ATACCCATCAGGATTATTACATGGAAAAATCGCCTGTAACCTATGTGGAAAATGCCAGAACGCCCACATTAATCTTATGCGGAGAGCAGGACCAGCGGGTGCCGTTTGCGCAAAGCCTGGAAATGTACCGCGGTTTAAAGCGGTTCGATGTTCCGGTTAAGTTTGTGGCCTTTCCCGGAGAAGGTCATGGACTGAAACTGTTGCAGCATCAGAAATATAAAATGCAGGTGGAATTTCAATGGATTGAAAAATATCTCTTCGGCCGGGACTGGGAATTGGCGGATTTAAAATAGTACGAACTAAACGGAGCTGGTATGGAAGCGCAGCAAAAACAGTATTTAAATAGATTAAAAGAAGAATTGAGCCGCTTTTTTAATTCGGAGGCATTTACACTGGAACCGCTGCACAGCGGAGCATCGGTGCGGCGCTTTTTGCGTTTGAAATTCAAAAAGAGCCTCTATTTTCCCCAAAAAGAAATCGTGCTGATGGTGATTCCGGGTGACCGCCTGGAAATGGCAGATGATTATCTGAATATCAGTTATTACCTGCGCCGCCATAACATTCCGCGGCCGCGCATTTTTGAAATCCGCCGCGACAGCGGGTGGCTCTTTCTGGCACCCGCTGCCGGGTTTCCGCTTAAAGATTATATTCATAATCACCCGCAGGAATTGACAGACCTTTTGCAGCGGCTGACGGATTTTCTGATCCGGATGCAGCAAAAGGCCCGGCCGGAAAACCATTGCCCGGCTTTCCGCCGTTTTTTCGATGCCGAAAAATACCGCTATGAATTTGATTTTCATGTACGACAGCAGTTAATTGAGTCCTACTGGAAGCATTCCCTTTCTGAAAAAGAACAGCAGGTTTTCCGTGAGTTTTCGGAAGAAATAAGCCGTTTTCTGGACGGAAAGGAGCCTGTATTCGTGCACAGGGACTTCCAGAGCAGCAATATTTTTTTTAATCCGAAAAATCAGAAAATTCCATTTCAGATAATTGATTTTCAGGATGCCCGCAGCGGAAGCCGGATTTATGATCTGGTCTCGCTGCTCTGGGACAGTTACCTTGAGGTGCCGCAGGAACTCCGGGCGGGACTGCTTAAGCATTTTTATGAGAATCAACCGGCAGTCCAGGAACAATTTTCCCCGGAAGAGTATCAGAAGACAGTGGATTACACTGTAATTCAGCGCAAGCTGCATGATGCCGGCGCCTTTGTTTACACCTGGTTTTTACTGCAAAACCGCTCATTCCTGAATTATATAAATCCTGCTGTAGATATGGCGCTGGAGGTAATGGCTCATTATCCCCGGCTCAGTACTGCGGGAAATCTGCTGCAAAAAATAAGGGAGAATTCCAATGTTCAAAACAGTGATATACAAACTTGAAGGCGTATTGATCAACCGGGAAATTCTCACCCTGAAGCAATATGAAATTTTGTGGCAGCATTTACGGCGCAGGAAGGAATGGAAAAACTTTTCGCAATTAATGGGCACGCGCGAAAAATTATCGCGCCGGTACAACGTTCAGGACGCCCACCTTCGTATCGCAAAAAACTATCTGACCGAAAGAGAATATCACAACTATCAGCATGAGATCGCCTATTATGCCGCCAGTCAGCAGAATGTTTATATGCGTAAGACACCGGCAATGGGCAGCATTATGCAGGTAACACGCTACTACTATAAAAACAGCCTTTTATCCGGTGATCCGGAGCTGCTGCAACGCGCCAATAAACGCTTCCGGTTCGATCATTCGGTTCGTTATATGGAAGCATACCGGGAGAACCAGCAGGATGGCGGTGAATGGGAAGCGCTGCAGCAACTGTTGAAAAAAAGCAACAGTGAACCACAGGAAGCTGTTTTGGTAAGCGACCGGCTGGACAGTGATATTGCCGCGGCAAACCGTATGGGCCTTTACACCATCCAGACCCGCTTTTCATCTGAAGTAAAGGGACTGCAGCCTCAGCTTATACGGGAAAAGCAATATTTTGAATCCCACACCCGTGTCCCGGCATACCCGGTGGTTCCGCGGCAGGGGCTGCAACGGCCCGATGCTGTTGCCCGGCACCCGGAGGAGATTATCCGGCTGCTGCAGAAAGCGGAAGACAAATCATCGGGTAAAAAAATGACCGGGGAAAAGCGGGATACTCAGCAGGTATCGGTATGGGATGAACTCAGAAAAAATCTGTTTCCCGAACTGGAAGTATTGCAGCAAAACCGCTCCGGGAAAACCGGCTCCTGATAATCAATACACCGATCTATTTCTGCGGTGAACAGTATTTTTCTTCATACCCTGTTCAGAGCTGAAACAATCATCAAAACATATTTCCAAACACATCCAACTGCAGAGTTAACAGTTCTACATCTGCCGTCTTTCCTGCTGCATTTCATTCAACTCCTGCCGGATGGTGGAATTCTCCGGCTCCAATTGCTCAATCTGCCTGTAATAATCCTCCGCCTGAGACCAGCGTCCCAAACTGCGGTAAATACGGGCAACCACCAGCAGGGAGCGGGTATTCCCGGGGGATTCTTCCAACAGGGCCCGGTGTTCTTTCAGCACGGCCTCCAGGATATTCAAATAGCGGTATTCTTCCCCCAGGCGGGGTGTCCGCGAAAAATAATCGGGATCAATTTCCACTACCTTTTTAAAGTGCTGCAGCGCTTCATCATATTTTTGCTGAGCTTCATAGATCCGGCCCAGCCGCATCTGGGCACGCGCCAGTTCAGGATTAATCCTGAACGCCTCCTGATAAAAATAAATAGCCGAATCCGGCTGTTGAAGGTGTTCATATGTTAATGCAAGGTTATAAGCGGCTTCGAAAAAAGTAGGATCATTCTGCAGCGCACTCCGGTAAGCGGCAACCATATCCCTGAACAGGCGGGAAGAAACCTCGGTTTGCTCCTGCCGGAGCTGGCGGATCCCTGATACCAGCGAGTCCGTCCGGGGCAGTTTGCTGTAGCGGCTTTCCATTATTTCCAGATAGGTATCAATAATATCTTCCAGGGTTCCCTTTTTGTATATGGCATTTCCCAGGTTGAAATGAGCCATCGCATAATCATCATTCAGCTCAATCGCCTTATTAAATTCAAATATCGCCTCATCGTAGCGCTGCAGGTACTGGTAAGCCTCGCCCAGTTGATTATGAAATGAAGCATCATCCGGTTTCAGCCGGGTGGCTTCCCTCAGCGCATCTGCTGCTTTACCGAATCTGCCCTGTTGCAGATAAACCCTGCCCAAATAGTAAAATGTTGGGGCGTAATTCGGATTTAAATCCTTTGCTTTATTCAAATTCTTCAAACTTTTTGCGAGGGAATCAAGGGCAAAATATACCTGCCCCAGATAGGAATAGCCGCGGTCAAAATCCGGATTTAAAGCAACCGCCTGATTCAGGTTATCAATGGCTTTCCAGTACCTTTCCTGTTCATTATAAATTATTCCCATTCCGAAATAAGATTTATAGAATCCCGGATTGCTGCGGGCAACTTCGTTAAACTGCTGCAGCGCTTTTTCATTTTTTTTAAAATTGAAATAGATTACACCCAGATTATAGCGTGCTTCCCAGTATCCCGGGTCCACTTGCAGAGCCGCTTCAAACTTTTTGGCAACTTCTTCCAGTGGCGCACCTTCTTCAAATTTTACATATGCCTGTGCATAATTTTTAAAAGCAGAGAAGGAAGAAGTTGGCCGGTGGGAAAGTAGCTGCAGATTCTCACCGGTAAGAGAAATCCCCAATGATTCAAAGAGCTGCTGCAAGGATTCTTCCAGCATTTGAAAGAGCTGATTTACCGGCTTTTCATAATCCTGCTGATAAACCATTGTGCCCGTATAGGTGCTGTAGGCCCGGAACTTCAACTGAAGCGTTTCCCCATTTAATTGATATGATCCGCTGATCAGCACATCCGCACCCGTTTGCTTACCTAACTGAAAAACCCGGTTATATGGCAATTCGGAAGACGGGGTCATTCCTTCCTCTTTCAGAATCCGATCCATGGTGACCTGTTCAAATACTTCAACTTGCTCAAGCTGATTCAGCTTATCGTATAAAATTTCTTCGATTCCGCGTTTAATCCATTTTTCATTTTGCCGGCCCTGATTTTCAAAAGGAAGAACAGCAAAAAGACGGGTTTCCTGCGCCAGAAGGCCGGATGCATAAAGGGCCATTATAGAAATTATTAATAGAAAGCGTTCCCGAAATCTCATGGTATCCTTTCTTTTTAGCTTTCGAAATATTGAAATCGCACTCAATGTAATATGGGAAACTGCTATTGCACAATTACACTTACGCCAAAGAGCAACGGGACGTTCCGGAGAGACAGCATCGGGAACGGGCGACCGGGAGAGCCGGTGAATCTGTTTGCGCTTTTAGTTGATTTACGATTGCAGAACAAACCAAAAATCCCGGCCGCAGAGCAGAACCGGGATTTTTAAACGATTAATTTCTACTGAAATTTTTAACGGGTGAACAGGGGTTTCACCGCTGTGGCAGCCTGCAGGGACAGCCGTTTCAGTCCCGGCATACCGGTGTACTGGCCCTTATACTGTTCTGTATTGACCAATGGAATATTGATATCCGGGAATTGATTCAGCACCTGAATAAAGGCATTGGCAATTAAAGCCTGCCCGCCGTTATTGGGATGCACCCCATCCAGACTGAAGGCGGTATTGGCGGGATCCATAAAAACAAAGCGGCCGCTGTAACCATCAATTCCGCTGGTATTCAGTTCACTTAACAGAGAGTTGATATCCACCATGGGAATGCCGGCGCCGGCAGTAATCCCGGAAATTATCTGATTATAAGCATTAACCGCCTGCACCAAATCACTTTCTTCGGCCGCAGTAATGGTCAGATCACCGGGTATGAGCTGCCCGCTGGGGGTCAGCCCGTTGGCAATCATTCCCTGTTCCAGCGCCTGCGCCTGGAACGGCGCGATGCTGGCAGGCACTCCCATAGCGACCAACATCTGCACCAGGGCTGCAGAATCCGGCACACCCAGCCCGCTGCTCTGGTATTCACTGAGAAAGGGAAGAAGAATATGGGACACCGGGCTGCCGTTTAAGGCGCTTTCTTCAGCGATGAGCGGTATGTAGAGTTCTCCCGAGGCGGAAGTATCAAAATCAACAGGCTGAAAACTGCCGTCAAATACCACCGGAAGGGTCCCGAGCGGCCCGAAGTTTTTGTAAATCAGATTATCGAGAAGATTCACATAGGGGATGTCCGTTACATTGGGTATGTTGCCAATAACGATCCCGATATTTCCGGGACGGATTTCACCGGCACGGGTCACCAATTCTGTAAAGCGGGTCTGGAAATCAGCCGGATCGGTAATCCGGGAAGCGTCCCCGCCATCCAGTGCGGCGCCCAGCACATCATTATTGCCAATCCAGAGCAGCAACAAGGTGGGTTTGAGCAGATTTGCCTGTTCAATCTGAGTCATGTTGGCAAAGTTGGGATTCCGCAGAATCAGGTCGAAAAAGGGATTACCGCCGCTGCCGTCCACTGTGTTCAGCACATCATTTAGATCCGCCCCCGGTACCCCCAGATTGTCATACGGGCGGGGCAAGGTTGCATTCCGCAACAGGGCCATAGGATTGGTATAAGTCCCGCGCGGCACAATATTACCATTTTCAAATTTCATGGCACCTACTCCGGGCGTGCTGCTGATGCCGGGCTCGGCAATCAGGGGCTGTTCAAAGCGGTCCGCCTGCCCAATTTGCCGGGCAATTAAATAAGGGTAACTGTGCTTTTGAAATTCCTGCACTAAACCGGCAGACTGATATCCTGCGGTTAGGCTGTTTCCCACCGCCACCATTTTCGTAAGCACCAGTTGATTTTTAGT
>JBAPTX010000192.1:0-3758 GCA_049282375.1 Calditrichia bacterium | reverse complement strand
CGCCAGAATCCGCAATTGACCGGTGGTTTTCAGTTCTTTAATTATTTTTTCGCTCTGCGGCGGAATACGGCTTCGCAGGATTTCCCAGTAGCGGAAAACATGCCGCAGGAATCTTCTTTTCTCTGCAGGCGGAAGCTGCATCCAGAGGGCCGGAGTATGCGATCGCAGCGAATCGATCACCGCGCGGGGATCCAGCCCTTTTTCGGCTGCGATTCGGATATGTTTTCTGACACTCCGGAATACATTCGAAATCCGGGTCTGCCCCTGCAGTTCTTCTTCAAAAAAGGAAGGATAAGGCTCCAGCTTTGCCTGGGAGAAAGGCAGCACGCCCCGCCGGGAAATCGCGATCATTTTCCCCCGGTGTTTTCTTTTCTGCAGGCCGGTTACCAGGTCCACCATGGTCTGCCCGCTGCCGATAAAAACAATGGTTTCATCCGGGGATAAATTTGAGAAGACCTCATGCTTCCAGGGATTTTGCACATAGCGGCGATCATTGATGAAGTCCCGGCTGCGGGTTCGGGGATGCCGGGGCGGCGCATTGCCCAGCGCCAGCACGATTTTATCCGCCGGAAATGAATCCCCTCCCTGCATTACCACCAGCAGCCCGCGATCGGAGAACTGGATATTTTCAACTTCTCCCTGAATGCGCTCCAGAGAAATATTTTCCGGTTGCTGCTCTTTTGCCTGTCGCAGCATGGCCTGTATATAGCGGCGGTAGAGTTTGCGGGGAAGATAATCGCCCTTTTCAGCAGCAATGTTTTGTTTCCGGCACCAGTTCAGAAAATGGTCCGGCTGGTTGGAGAAAGCGCCCATGATTTCGCAGGGGACATTCAGCAGGTAATCTTCCCCGGTGGAATAGGCCGGTCCCAGATCACTTTCATTTCTGCGGTCAATCCAGCGGATCCGCACATCTTCCCGGCTGCGCTGCCGGAGCAGGTTGATGATTAACAGCGTTCCCGAAAGCCCGGCCCCGATGACGGTGATGTTTTTCATGTTCGGATTTCTCCCTGTTTGAAAGAATATAAATCATTGGGACGGGAAATGCCAATATGCCTGGCGGAGCAGGATGTTAACGTCAGGCTTGGACGGGGCTCCGCGTGACGGAATTCGATCTGGCTATGCGGACATGTTTCGACTGCACTCAGCACGACAAACTCTACCGGATTTTCGAATTTCAAATGGAATGCACTTCTTTCGGGCAATATATTTTCAGGGCAACACTCTTTCTGAAAAGGGGTAGATAACTATTGATCAACGGGTTATAACATGAAAATACTGATCATCGATGACGAAAAATCGCAGCGGGATATTCTGGCGGATATCCTGAGCGATGCCGGCTATGAGGCGCTAACCGCCGAAGACGGCGAAAAAGGACTGCAGCGGATTTACCGCGATGATGTCCAACTGGTGCTGACCGATTTGCGCATGCCGGGTCTCTCCGGACTGGAAGTGCTGACGCGCACCCTTGAATATGATCCTGATATTCAGTTGATTATTATGACCGCCTACGGCACCATCCCCAATGCGGTGGACGCCATAAAAAAGGGCGCATACGATTACCTGACCAAACCTTTCCCTAAGGAAGATTTGCTGCGGGTGGTAAAACGGGCCGCGGAAAAGGCGAGCCTGGTACAGGAGAACCGCCGCCTGAAAGCGGAGATGAGCCGCAGATACAGCTATCATAACCTTCTCGGCGCCAGCGCTGCCATGCAGGCGGTGTTTCAACTGATCGAAAAAATTAAGAATGTGGATGCTACCGTATTAATTACCGGAGAAAGCGGCACCGGAAAAGAGCTGGCGGCGCGGGCCATCCATTTCAGCGGATCGCGAAAAGAGGGCCTTTTTGTGGCGGTGAACTGCGGGGCACTGCCGGAAAACCTGATTGAAAGCGAACTGTTCGGTTACGAAAAAGGCGCCTTTACCGGAGCGGGCAGAACGACCGCCGGGAAATTTGAGCAGGCGCAGAACGGTACCATTTTTCTGGATGAAATCGGCGCCATGCCCCTGCATCTGCAGGTGAGATTGCTGCGGGTACTGCAGGAAAAGCAGGTTCAGCGCCTGGGCGGCGGTGAACCCATAAAACTCAATGTTCGGGTGGTGGCTGCCACCAATGAAGACCTTCCGGCGCTGATTGCCCGCCAGCAATTCCGGCAGGACCTGTATCACCGGCTTAATGTATTCACGCTGGAGCTGCCGCCGCTGCGGGAACGTCCCGCCGATATCCCGCTGCTGGCCCGTCATTTCATCAAAAAGAAAGCAGCCCAATATGAGAAACCGGCTCCGCACCTGACCCCGGAAGCATTGCAGCGCCTGGAGGAATATACCTGGCCCGGCAATGTGCGGGAGCTGGAAAATATTATTGAAAAAACCATCCTGCTGACCGACCACACACGGATAACACCGGAAAATCTGATGATGCCCCTAACGGAGAAACCGCGGCCTGTGCGCTCTGACCCTGATGATGAAAAAGGATTGACCGGGATGGAAGTGGGAATGATTAAAACGGCACTGCAGCAGGAAGGCGGTTCTCTGAAAGCGGCGGCGGAACACCTGGGGATCAGCTACAAAACGCTGCAGTACCGGCTGAAAAAATTCGGGATCGATAAGAAGAATTTCAAGAAATAGCAGACCTCCTTTTTTGATTTGCCTCTTGATTTTTTCAGTAAAATGGCATATTCTGTGAATAATAAGAAGTCATTCACAAGAGCCGGAGTATTGCACGGGCGCTAGCCTGCATCTGACGGTGAATGAGCCGCGAACGAAACTGCTCGATCAGGTTCAGCAGGCGATCCGGGTGAGGCATTACAGCATGCGCACAGAAGAAGCCAACATTAACTGGATCAGGCGGTTTATACTCTTCCATAACAAAAAACATCCGAAGGAAATGGGCGCCAAAGGACGAACAAATATGAGTGTTTATTGTTTTGAATCGAAAATACCTGATACGGTATTTTGTGGGGGAGATGCAGGTGGAGCGCTATTTAGGTCCTATAATAATGGCAAGATTTGGACGAAAATCGGAAATTTTTATTATGTCCGCACTCTGGGTATGAGCAACGAGGGAGATATCTATTTGGGAACTACGAGCAATGGGATTTGGAAGTCTGAAGATAATGGGAATAATTGGATTCAAACGGGATTGGGCAACTTTTATTATGTGTGGGCGATTACGTTTAACTCTTTAGGCGCAATTTATGCTGGGACGGAACAACATGGTGTGTTTAAAAGCTTGGACGGTGGACAATCCTGGATTCAAACGAATGATGGGTTATTAAATACTAATGTATTTTCTATCGCGATTAATTACAATGATGAGCTATTCGCGGGAACCCTGGAAGGTCTATATGTTTTTGATGCAGATAGTAACCACTGGAAAATATCTCTCCCCGATTTGGCGGTCGGAGATATTGTGATCGATTCTAATAGCACTATGTATGCGGGTACTAATTCAGGAGTATATTCTTCTGATGATAATGGCGCAAATTGGACGCCTTTGCCGCACATATCCCCCACTGGCATAGAAGGATTACAGAGTCAAACTTTTAAAAATATAATATTGGAGCAAAATTATCCCAATCCGTTCAATCCAGCTACGAGTATTCAGTATTCAATAGCTGGCAATCATCATGTCTTATTAACGGTCTATGATCTGTTAGGAAAAGAAATTGCAATCATAGTTGATGAAGATAAACCTGCCGGAGCCTACACCGTGCAATTTGATGCAAGCAATCTATCAAGCGGAATATACTTTTACCAAT
>JBAPTX010000191.1:0-1751 GCA_049282375.1 Calditrichia bacterium | reverse complement strand
ATACTGCAATCTGGGGCGGGCTGTTTGCGCTGCTGTTCATCTATTTTTTCCTGCGCCGCATGCGAATGACCCTGATCATGACGGTGGCGATTCCTGTATCCGTGCTCATTTCTTTAACAATTCTCTATTTTATCGGCTGGACGCTCAATACCGTTACCATGATGGGGCTGATGGTAAGTGTAGGGATGGTGGTGGATAATGCCATTGTGGTTTTGGAAAATATTTATCGCAAACGGAATCAGGGTATGGAGCCGGCAGAGGCGTCCATGCAGGGGGCCAGCGAAGTTTCCATGGCGGTAACCATGGCCACCCTGACCACTATTGTTGTATTCCTGCCCATGATTTTAATACAGGATCAGTCCGGCTTTTTCAGTTTCTATTTAAAGAGGGTGGGATTTCCGGTGATTTTTGCGCTGCTGGCTTCTCTGGTGGTGGCACTGGTTTTAATTCCCCTGGCAACCACCCGTTTTATTTCCGCCCGCCCGGTAAAGGAATGGCGGATTATTTCGCGCAGCCGTAATTCTTATCAGAAATCTTTGAAATGGGTGCTGGGCAGACGCCTGGATACCGTGCTGGTAATTATTGCCATTATGCTGTTTACCTTTATGTTTTTAATGAAAAAGGTGCCCCAGTCCGATACCAACCCGGGCCGGATCAGCGACATTTTTTTGCTTTTTGATTTGCCGGACAATTATAACCTGGAAGACGCCGATCTATTTTTTAAGGGAATTGAAGATACCCTGAACCGCCACAGTGAGCGGTATGACATCAAAGCGGTGGATACCCGCTTTCGTAAAAACCGGGGACGGATTCAGATATTCCTTTATCCTGCCGAAAAACAGCAGTGGTATCACAGTATTGCCGGCGGGGTGCGCACCATTCTGGGAATAGAAAGCAGTCCCAAAATGGAACGGGATGAAATTTTGAATGACCTCAAACAGCGGCTTCCGATGCGCCCCGGCGTTACCATGCGGACCTCCTGGCGGGGGAGTTCAGGCGGCGGTGATGAAGGGTCGGTTTCTGTCATGTTGTATGGGGATGATACCGGCCGGCTGGCGGAACTGGCGGATGAAGTCAAGCGCCGGCTGCAACTGATTCCCGGTGTTATCAGTGTGGAAACGGACCGGGAAACCGGCAGTGATGAAATTAAAATTACCCTTAACCGGCAGGTCAGCGAACGAAATGGCATTAGCCCGAATCAGGTAGCTTCCACCCTTATGTATGCAGTGCGGGGGATTACCCTTCCCCGCTTCCATGCCGGTGATAAAGAAATTGAAATGCGTATTCAACTGCAGGAAGAGGACAGGCAGAATCTTGAGCAGTTAAAAAATATAACCTTTTATAACCAGGCCGGCACCCCTGTATCCCTGTCGTCTCTGGCCGAATTTTCAATCAACAAGGGATTCGGTCAGATTCCCCGGGAAAACGGAAAAACATTTCTTGCGGTAAAGGCGAAGACAACCCGCAGTGACCTGATGCGCATTTCCTCCCAGATTGATCAGGTAATGAAAGATTTTCAGTTGCCGTATGGATATAGCTGGGAAAAAGGCGCCCGTTTCAGCAGTATGAGCCAGCAGGAAACCAGTTTTGCCCAGGCCATGCAGATTGCGGTGGTGTTTGTTTTTCTTTTGATGGGGATCTTGTTTGAATCTTTTATTTTACCCCTTTCTGTGCTGATCGCCATTCCACTTTCATTATTCGGTGCCTACCTGATGCTGTATCTGACCGGTACTGCACAGGATACCATGACC
>JBAPTX010000190.1:0-3779 GCA_049282375.1 Calditrichia bacterium | reverse complement strand
ATCTGCCTAAAATCGAACTCACATCAATTTATTTTTCCGCATCAAGTTCACCCAAAAGTTGATCAATCTTTTTCAGATCAGTATCATCAATCTGCCAGTCGGCCCCGCCGGCGGTTTCCTCGATTTGAGAAGGGCGCCGCGCCCCCACAATAGCGGCAGTTACGGCAGGATGGTTCAATACCCAGGCAACGGCAAGCTGCGCGGCGGTTTTATCATATTTAGCGGCTATTGCCTGCAGCTCATCGGCAAATTCTAAATTCCGGCTGAGGCGGGGTTCCTGAAAATGATTGTCTTTGCGGCGCCAGTCGTCCGCTGCCAGCCGCGATTTATCAAATTTCCCGGTGAGTAAACCGGACTGCAGCGGGCTGTAAGCAACCACACCGGTTCCGTTTTCCCGGCACCAGGGAAGCTCTGCTTTTTCCACTCCGCGATTCAGTAAGCTGTAGCCCGGCTGCAGCGAGTCCACATGATGGCGCTTTTCGCATTTCTGCAGCAGGGAAACGTTATAATTGCTGACGCCGATAAAACGCACCTTCCCTTCTTCCTGCAGCCGGGCCATTGCTTCCCAGCTTTCTTCCGCTTCAGTATTTTTATCCGGCCAATGAATCTGATACAGGTCGATATAATCGGTTTTCAGACGGCGCAAACTTGCTTCAGCTTCCCGGCGGATGCTGTCCGGTTTTAAATTACGCACCACTTTTCCGGAATTATCCCACACCAGCCCGCATTTGGTAGCAAGAATTACGCGGTCTCTTTTACCCTGCAGGGCCTGACCAACAATTTCTTCGGAATGCCCCAGTCCGTAGGCAGGTGCTGTGTCAATCCAGTTAATTCCCAGATCCAGCGCCCGGAGAATGGCGCTTAGCGATTCTTTGTCATCCTGGGGGCCCCAGCCGAATACCCAGGGGCCTCCGATTGCCCATGTTCCCAATCCGATTGTGGTAATTTCCGGCCCGTTTTTTCCCAACTTCCTCTTTTCCATTATTTTTCCTTTCTCCTAATCATTTGCAATTAAAGAAAATATTCCTATTTTAAGGTGAGTTTGATTTAAGACATCGGGCTCAATGCTTTTTCTGGAATTTTTTATTCCAAACTCACGTTACTTTATATAAAATCTACTGAAGATATGGGAATTGTTTCCCGGTTTGTCCGCAGCAGTAATAAAATCAGCAACAGCCGGTCAGTTGAGTAACTTTATATTTTTAAAACCGTAATCACCAAAAGACAAAGCAACCAAACTGACAGTGGAATATGGAGGCACACAATGAATCATGATGCGAAAAGTATAATATGGGGATTGATTCTGGTGATCCTTGGATTTCTGTTTTTGGGAAATAATCTGGAATGGTTTGATTTTAACTGGGACCAGGTATGGCCGGTTTTAATGATAGCCGCCGGGATCTTTTTTTGGATTGGCTGGCTGATGAACCGCCGGGAATACGGTTTACTGATGCCGGGAACAATTCTGCTGATATATGGTCTGTTATTTCTTTATTGTGCAAATTACGGATGGTGGCGCATGGATTCTCTCTGGCCCGTATTCCTTTTGGGGCCGGGTGTGGGGTTTCTGTTTATGTACCTGCTGGGAAACCGCGAACGGGGATTGCTGGTGCCGGCAGTGATCCTGATCGGGCTCTCTGCATTATTCTGGAGCGGTGTAAGCGGATTTCGTTATTTATGGCCTGTTCTTTTAATTATAGTGGGTATATACCTGTTGTTTGTTAACCGCAGGCGTTCTGAGATGAAGGACCATCATCAGGAAACTTCGAGTCAAACTGAAATTAAAGGAGATTATCAATGAAACATTTATATCGTTCCCGAAAAGATCGCAAAATAGCCGGAGTGCTGGGAGGGCTTGGCGAAACGTACCAGATGGATTCCAATCTGCTGAGGCTGTTAACGGTTCTGCTGTTTTTCATCAGCGGATTTTTCCCCATAGGCATTACCTACATTGTCGCCTGGGTTATTGTGCCGGAAGAGGATGTATTGCCTCAACAGAATACCGATCAGCCGTCAGTTTAATCCTGAAAAAGAAAGATAAGTTACCGGGCGCAAACCGCGGGAGGGAATCAGATCATAAAAAGTTTTCGCGGTTCAGAAAATCAATAATCCGGCTGAACCCTTCCCCATCCCGGTTATTTACCCGCACCACATTATCGTGCCGGGCTTCCACCATTTCGTCAAGAAGGAAAAAAACAGCCACTTCCGGTGCGATGGATTCATCTTCCATGGAATCGCCGATGCCTATTAAATTGCAAGTTGATAAATGCCTTTCATTTTTATCCAGCGCCACTGCTGCTTTTTTGCCAACCCGCCGCGGTAAAATATGATAGGCATGGGGGCGCCGGAATTCACCATTGGGCGAAACCGCACCATTATCAATAATTCGGATTTCTGGGAATGCTTCATCCACAAGTTTTTGCACCTTTTCAAATTCCAGTTCGCCGATTAACAGATGATGGGTCCTAAGCCCCTCTGACCAGGGAAGATAATAGCGGCTTTTTCCGGGGAACTCTTTGAAAATTGCCTTTACCACACCGCTTTCTTCAATCCAGCTTTTCAGCCCGGCCTGGGTTTCCACTTCCGCCCCGAAATTGCTGATGACCCGCTTCCCCTGATCGTAGACAATTTCTATCCCAAGATTCGCGATATAATTTTGAAAGCCGAGCAGACGGGCGGTGCTGTGCATGGTCTCTTTCTCGCGCCCGGAAGTCATAACCACATCCACGCCTTTTTCCAGAAGAAGCTGAATGGCCCGGGCGTTATTCAGTGTATATCCGTGCCGGTTCTTAAAAAGGCCCCCTTCACTGACAAAAGTGCCGTCCACATCGGTATAAATAACGGTTGTTTTCTCCAGCCGCTTTATAATTTCACCCGCTTCCAGACCCATGAAATTCCTTCCTTCATTCCATATTTGAAGAGGTACTTATTTTATTAGAATTCAATATACAAAGGCCTTCATTCTATTAAAAATTGTTGATTAGGACCGCCCGGCTTTTCCGCTTCTACAGTTTAAGAATATTTCAGGGTTATGCTGTTCCCCGGCAAAGGGCAATCTCTGATACATGCGGCCGAAAGAAGAAGGTGCGGTTGTATATGGCTGCCGGTTAACAGAAACCGCCCACCTGCTTTTTTAATTTTGAATCTTTACCTGCTTTTGTTAAACTCCGCCAGAATTTTTTCATCTTTTAAAGGAAAGGGAAAATAATGAATGCAGCTTTTTGGGTTGTGCTGTTCTATGGGATTTTCAGTATTGCCGGCGGACTGATCGGGTATTTTAAGGCGAACAGCATGGTTTCTTTACTGGCCGGCGGTATTGCCGGTGTCATTTTACTGATCAGCGCTTACGGATTATCAAAGGCGAGTACCTGGGCAGCGTATACCGCTCTTATTGTTGCAATCGTTCTGGGAGCGCGTTTTTTAATCACCCTGCTCTCCGCTTTTAAAATTATGCCGAATCTTGTTATGGTTCTTTTCAGCCTGGCCACTGTTGTTACTGTTTTGTTAATGCTGCTGAATAAAAAACCCTGACCTTCCACCAAATAAAAAAAGGCTGCCCCGGTTCCGGGGCAGCCTTTTAAGCTTAAGCTGAAAAACTATCTTCAGTCTTTCATCGCAAATTCAGTAATTGTTGTGGCTCTGCGGTCTCTGAGAATGCTGCCGACAGGCAGTGCATTGGGATCAAGGAAGAGAATACTCTGCTGCAGTAACTGAACCACATAAGCGGGATTGTGAATACCCTTGCTGTTATCATCATAAACATAAACAAGGTTGAATCC
>JBAPTX010000189.1:0-13465 GCA_049282375.1 Calditrichia bacterium | reverse complement strand
ACCACCAGTGTGCTGACCGTTTTAAGCACCACTCAGGTGCTTACTTTCACCATTTTTGTGACCTTCTATATTCCCTGTGTAGCCACGATGGCAGTATTGTCCCGGGAACTTGATAAAAAGTGGATGCTGCTGATCAGCGGAATCACTTTGGGGATTGCAACAAGCCTGGCGCTGCTGGCCCGGTTATTTGGAATAGGTTTTCTGGGAAGTTAAATATTGCTGAAAATGCTGAGTTTTTTTAGTTACACATTGCAAATGAACATCGATAACACCGGCTTACCTTTATTCCTGCCAGCCATTCTTTTCCCGCCATTCCTGCAATATCATATCCATGACCCGGTTGGTGCGGGCGGCGCTTTCTCCGGTGCTGGGGCATTTTCCCTGCCCAAGCAGTTCCGCAACTACCGTTTCCAGCAGCGGAAGCTGTACATGGCGCGGTTTCGGGAGATCAAATTTTTCTACGCCATTAACGGTTTTCAGTTTTAACTGCCCTTTGGCAAAGCAGGGAAAAGTCAAACTTCCTTCGCTGCCAATGATTTCAATGCGGTCCCGGCGAAGATGCTCTGCTACAGAAAAGCTCCACTGCCCGCTGCCAACCACTCCGGATTCAAATTCGAAACCGGCTGACACATTATCCTCCGCCGGATATAAACCGGCCCGGTTCAAGGCAAACCCTTTTGCGCTTGATACAGGGCCCAGCAGATAATCCAGATAATCCAGTTGATGGGAAGCCAGATCAACAAAATACCCGCCTCCGGAAATTTCCGGCTGTACCCGCCAGGGCAGGTCCGCTTTATTAAAATCATCGGTATAGGGAGATTGAAACAATGAAACGGTCACCTGCAGCACTTCCCCGACTGCCCCGCTGCGAACCAGCTCTTCCACTTTCAGGAAAAGGGGGAGACGGCGGCGGTAATAGGCAACAAACAGCGGCACTCCCGCCCGGCGGCAAACTTCGATCATCCGCCGGCATTCCCGGAAATTACGGGCCATCGGTTTTTCCACATAAACGGGTTTCCCGGCTTCGGCTGCCATTTTTGTATAAACCGCATGACTGTCCGGCGGAGTGGCAATATAAATCGCGTTTACTTCTTCATCTGCGATCAACTCCGCGGCATCATCATACCAGCGCGGCACTCCATGACGGTTTGCATAATCTTCGGCCAGTTCCCCATTCCGGCGCATCACCGCCACCAAACGGGAATTCTGAATCAGATTAAGGGCGGGTCCGCTTTTTACTTCAGTTACATTTCCGCATCCAATAATGCCCCAGCGAATTTCCTGCAAAACTGCTCCTTTACGGATTATAAAAAAGGGGCTTTAAAATACAAGCCCCTTTAACTGATTTCAGATATTTATACATTCATTAAAGAAAAAACCGGCTGGTTTGCAGCTCCTGCGGATTGCCGATAATAACCACCTGCATATTGTTAATGTATTTCTGTGCCACATCCTGCAGATCCTGAGGGGTAACACTTTTTACATTTTGGATAAAATTGGCGGCTTTCTGGTACCCCAGTCCGGATAATTCATACCTTGCAAGTGTAGATGCCTGCGCCTGGTTTGTCTCATTCCCCAGATAATGGCGGGTAATAAAGGTATTGACTTTATCCTGCAAATCCTCCTCGCTGATGGGTTCATCCCGCAGGCGTTTCAATTCATTCATCATTACCTTAATTGTGGAATCGGCATCTACGGCCGTGACGTAAATAAAGGCCATTCCGCTGAAATTGGGGCGATACCCCGCCGCCGGCGCATAGGATAATCCCCGTTTGGTGCGCACTTCCTCAAATACCCGGTCCCTCAGAATTGAGCTGGCAATGGCCATTGCGTAACGATCCTGATCCTGAAATGCCGGTGCGGAATAAGCACCCATTATATAATTGGTAGGCAAGTCCCGCTGCACGACTTTAATACTGGATTCCTGGTGAGCCGGTTCGGGCGGCAGCGTCTGCTGGTAATTTCCCGTCGGCAGATCACCGAAGGATTCTCTAACTTTCTGCTGCAGTTTTTCTTTATCAATATTTCCCACTACTACAAGCAGCAGGTCAGAGGTTTGCAGACGATCCTGATAATATTTTTTGAGATCTTCTGCATTAAACGCGCTGATGGTACTCACATTACCGGCAACTTCCGTATTATAGGGATGATTCTGAAAATAGGCCTGATCCACCAGTTCATCCAGATAATTATCGGGATCATCATGTCGCTGGCGGATACCGGATAATATTTTTTCACGTTCCAGTTCAACATCATCCGTGTTGAAGCTGGGATTTTTGACAACATCGGTAAAAATTTGCCAGGACTTGTCAAAATTCTGTTTAACAGTTTTCAGGTTCAGGCTGGAATAATCCTGTGTGCTGGAATGGTCGATTTGGGTATTTATGGACTCAAGCTCGGCATTCAGCTTTTCTTTGGGGTAGTTTTGTGAAGCCTTCGGTGCAACCGTCAGCGCATAATTCTCGATTCCGGCGTTGCGGGTATCCAGAACCGAAACGCCCCCCCGGAAATAAAGGTTGGCCACAATAATATCTGTGGCGGTGTTTTTCTTGAAAATCACCTTTAAACCATTGACTTCGAACGATTCTGCATCCTGTGCCAACAGGCCGCCCGCAAGAAGCAGCAGTAAAAGCAGAAGCGGAAAAATTTCAAATTTTATCTTCATTATAAAGCCTCCTCATTCAATTAGAGATTGATTTGATCCCTGGCCTGGGGAGAAACAAGTACGCCGATAATATGCGGTTCGCCAATGACATAGGTTTTCAGAAAATCCTGAATATCTTTGCGATTAACTTTATCCAGGTTTTTAAGATAATCTGTATAGTAATCCAGATCGGCCACTGCCCACCAGAATCCCACCGTGTGGGCAAACTGGGAGGGTTTTTCCCTGCTGTACTGCTCATTTATGGATAGAATGGTTTTGGCATTTTCCAGTTGTTCGTCCGTAAAATAATCCGGCTGGGTCATGCGGTTTAGTTCATCAAAAATGGCCTGCTTGCACTCTTCAAATTTTTCCGGCGAAGTTTGAGCCATTACAGTAATAGGACCAGTATGATTTAAAGTGAAATATCCGAAATTCACCATATAGGCCAATCCACTTTCTACGATGTTTTTGTAGAATTTGGAGGTTTGCTGCCCCAGGATATAAGAGAGCACATCAGCGGCATAAGTTGCCTTTTCGTTTTGTAAAACGCTGGGACCCTGCCAGCGAATCATCATGGTAACCGCATTTACCGGATGTTCCACCACAACTGTTTCCGTTTTGGGAATGGGCGGATGCTCCGGCACTTTGTATGCTTTAAAAGGATCCGGTCTTTTTTTCCAGTCCCCAAAATATTTTTCAGCCAGTTTATATCCTTCTTCAGCGGTGATATCCCCTGCCAGAATCAATGCGGAATTATTTGGGATATAAAAACGATTCTGGATCGTCTGCATTTTTTCGGGAGTGGCGTTCAAAATAATATCCCGGTCGCCAATAACATTTTTATGGCTGTAGTATTTATACCATACTTTTTTATTTACTTCACGGTCCAGCAGAAAATAGGGGTTGGATTCCGCACGGTCGTATTCTCCGGTAACCACCGGACGTTCATTGACCATTTCTTCCTTCAGAAAAAGGGGACCGGTAATGGCATTCTTCATGAAAACCAGCCCGGGCTCCAGGCTGTCCTTCATCACCGTGAAAAAATAATTCACCCGTTCTTCGCTGGTTGTGCCATTCCACACCGCCCCCAATTCCCGCAGCCGTTTCATGTAGGCTTCCTGATTGGGAATATTTTTATTGGCTTTAAAAAACATGTGTTCGTATAAATGGGAAAGGCCGTCGTACTCAGGGGTTTCAGTATACGCGCCATTTTTTACATCTATTTCAATCGTAACCAGCGGCACTACCGGATTCTCGATAACAATGACATCCAGCCCGTTTTTTAATTCCTTTTTATGAATCTGCGCATCATCTGCCCGGAGATGCATGCTCATACTTGCCACCAAAACTACCGGCAGGCACCAGGCGATCCATCTTTTCATAAGAACCTCCATTATTTATGTTAGAATAACTGAAATTAAATCAGATTTTTTGAAGTTAATGATGTTCATCTTTTCAAAGGGAATGAAGTACATCCTGAAAAATTTCTATTTTACCTGAATATTCAATATTGCTAAGACCAGCAATAAAATAACGTATTGTAACCGGAAAAGATACATAGAATTTAACCGAATGCCACATCCAATACCATCATAATGGTAAATCCCAGCATTACCCCCATCGTCGCAATATCATTATTGCCCCGGTTCTGTGCTTCCGGAACCACTTCTTCCACCACTACGAAAATCATGGCGCCGGCGGCGAAACTGAGGGCGTATGGCAGTAAGGGGCGGGAAATTAAAACCGCTGCGGCGCCAATAACGCCGGCCACCGGTTCAACTATTCCCGACAATTGTCCATAAAAAAAACTCTTTCCCCGCGAAAGCCCTTCCCGGCGGAGCGGCATGGAAACCGCCATTCCTTCCGGAAAGTTTTGGATTCCAATACCCAGTGCAAGCGCTACCGCACCGGCCAGGGAGGCTTCGGGTAACCCGAGAGCCGCAGCACCGAAAGCAACGCCCACAGCCAGCCCTTCCGGAATATTATGAAGCGTGATGGCCATAATCAATAAGGTTGTGCGCCGCCAGGCCGTCTTTACCCCTTCCGCCTCATCGGTGGGCAGTCCCAGGTGAAGGTGCGGCAGAAATTTGTCCATCAGGCGTAAAAACACACCACCCAGCAAAAATCCGGTCATTGCCGGAAACCAGACCGGCATACTGCTTCTTTCACTCATTTCTATAGCAGGTGCCAAAAGCGACCAGTAACTGGCAGCAATCATTACACCGGCTGCAAACCCCAGCATCCCGTCCAGCACTTTCTGATTTACCTGTTTTGCCATAAACACCACAGCGGCGCCCGCAGCCGTTAATCCCCAGGTAAATAAAGTGGCCAGCAGTGCCTGAAGAACAGGGCTGAGTTCTAATAAACTTTCGGTCATTTTTTATTTCCCAATTAAATTTCCATTTACAATAACCATAGGATGATTTAGAAAAACAAAAAAAGCATTTAGCCATTTTGCAGTGAGAGATATTCTTTTTTTAAAATGCCAAACCGGATAATATCATAATAATCCCCTTTGTAAAAGCGGGCTTCCCGCAAACGCCCCTCCTCTTTAAAGCCCGAATTTTTGAACAAATGAATACCCCGCTGGTTATACTGGACAACTTCCGCTTCCAGCCGGTGTAAATTTAAAACAGTAAATGCGTAACTCAACGCCTGCTGCAAAACCCGGCTGCCAATTCCCTGTTTTTGAAATTCGGGGATAATGGCGATACTAATCTCCGCCTTTCGGTTAAACCAGCGAATGGATTTGAAACTAAGGCGGCCGGCCAATTTCCCTTTGTGCAGAATTTTATAGGTGAATTCTAATGGCATCGGCTGTTGATAACTGTGGATTTCCGAGAGAAACTCCCGCACTTCAGATCTGAAAAAAACAGATTGTAGATCCGGGTCATCCTCACCGGCGGAAATAATTTTTAAATCACCCGCTGAAAATATTTCGATCACCTTACACCTCAGACATTATCTTTGATTCAGGAAATATGATTTAGACTATTTCCCGCTAAAATCCTTTTCAATAAGCCGGCAGGCCTGCCGGAAGGCAATGGTACGGTGACTTATTTTATTTTTAGTGGATACCCCGATTTCCGCGAATGTC
Organism: Calditrichia bacterium; assembly: GCA_049282375.1. Taxonomy (GTDB): domain Bacteria; phylum Calditrichota; class Calditrichia; order RBG-13-44-9; family RBG-13-44-9; genus JBAPTX01. The sequence continues at coordinate 7,724 of JBAPTX010000189.1, read as the reverse complement.
CGGTCATAACCATCCGGCACAAATAAAGGATCATAACCAAACCCGCCGCTTCCCCGCAGCTCCTTAATAATGGAGCCGCGGACAATCCCTTCTGCGAATTTTTGATATCCGTCTCCGACAATGGCAACCACACAACGGAATTGCGCGGTGCGCCGGGAAGCTTTTATTCCCGCCAATTCTTTTAATAATTTTGAATTATTTGCCTGCTGAATATGGCCGGGTCCCGCATACCTTGCTGAATAAATACCGGGTGCACCATCCAAGGCATCCACTTCCAGACCGGAATCATCGGCAAGGGTTACCAGCCCGCAATACTGATACAAAGCATTGGCTTTAATTAGTGCATTTTCACGAAAGCTGGTGCCGGTTTCAGCGATTTCCCCAACATCAGTGAAGTCCTTCAAAGATAACAACTCGGCTGATATGCAGTTTAAAATCTCGCGGATTTCTTTTAACTTATGTTCATTGGCCGTGGCAATTGCAATTTTCATGGAATCATACCCAATTCATTCTTAATCTCGGGCAAATAATGTAGCTGATTTTTTTTTATTCTGCAAGATTGCTTGTGAAGAGATGTCATTTGAATGGATATCACACAAATAAAAAAGGCCTGCTCTCTGATTCAAAGCAAGCCTTTGTCCTACATCTGAAGGATTTATCAGTTATTCCCCGATAAAAATCGGGTGGGGAATTCGTTATGGTTTTAAAACCATCCGCCGAACGACCCGATTAGAACCACTTTTAATTTCACAAAAATAGGTTCCCGGGGAGGTCGGGCGGCCATAGTCATCCCGTCCATCCCAGCGAATCAGATGGATCCCTTCCTTAAACCGGCTGTTTGCCAGATTTCGCACCAGTTTACCGGCTTTATCAAAAATCAGCAACTCAACTTCTGCACGGTTTGTCAGTGAAAATTTAACCACTGTCTCCTTTTTGAAGGGATTGGGATGGGGTGAAAACAGTTCAAAGCGCGAACGTGCGAGGGAAGTGCCGGGAAAATTCATGGAAGTCCGCGAAAAATCAATTACAACAGAGTCCCATTTCGGCAACCGGTCAAAAAATCCTGCATTTACAATGTATTGCCCTTTATCAGGTGCGGAAAGGATAAATGGATTTTTCTTACCTGCATCCACAAAATCAACAATATTTCCCTTTACATCCAGTAGTTCGCCGGCAACTTTCTGTCCCGGTTCGGCTCCCAAAACTTCCACCTGAACTTTCAGATTATCCAGAGCCTGGACCTTTATTTTTCCTGCTGACTGCTGGTGACAACCTGCACCGTTACAGCCGGTTTCATTGCCGGAATTTGCTGTTGTATTCGTAAAAGCTGCAATCACAATAAAAACGATGAAGAGCGGTAAAACAAAACGAAACTGCATTTAAGAAAACTCCTGTTTAATTTATTTTTATATCAAATTTAATGCCATCTTATAATTCAACTATGCTCTGGTGAAATGGAACAGTTTTTCAAGTATACATGAAAAGAAGGTGACACAAGTCACAGCAGGCTGCATATTACTGGAAATGAATGTATGAAAATTACACAAAGGGTGCCGAGAAACCATACAATTGATTACCTGTTGCGGTACTTGACATCTCTTTAAATATCTTTTAAATTTTGCAGCTTAATAATTCGGGGTGTGGCGCAGCCTGGCTAGCGCACCTGCCTTGGGCGCAGGGGGTCGCTGGTTCGAATCCAGTCACCCCGACAAGTTATAGCAGCTCCCTTAGCTCAGTGGATAGAGCAGCGGCCTTCTAAGCCGTTGGTCGGAGGTTCGAATCCTCCAGGGAGTGCTTTTTTTTGCAGTATTGTTTTTGATGGGTCTGTACTTTATATTTTGTGCCCGATTTTTGAGATTGGGGTTCTATGGTGGGTGTAGCTCAGTTGGTTAGAGCACCAGGTTGTGGCCCTGGGGGTCGTGGGTTCAAGTCCCATCACTCACCCGAATTTTTAAAGGTTTTGTTTTCGGATCCTTTAAAATTTATATTTGCAGGCTGTTTTTGAAGAAAGAGACAAAGATTGCTCCCATCGTCTAGAGGCCTGGGACATCCCGATTTCTCGGGACGACAGGGCTCGGATGATGTTAGGTTTTGTTCTTTTTAATTGCTCCCATCGTCTAGAGGCCTAGGACACCGGCCTTTCACGCCGGCGACAGGGGTTCGACTCCCCTTGGGAGCGCAAGGTTGAGGCTGCTGAATGGCAGCCTTTTTTTTGAGTCCTTCACAGTAATACTATATATTTGCAATTGCGGCACAACAGATTTAATTTAATCCCGGCCGAAAAAAGGGAACTTGCATGAAAACCGCAATTCACTTACTGTTGACAATTGTTTTATTTACAGCATTTTCCTGCAGCAGCAGCCGCCAACAACCGCCCCATTTTTCCCGCAGTGATGTTCCGTTTGGTAATTTTGAGACATTATTTACCGGTGTGCCCTATTATGAAGGAAAAAATGTGAATGCGTTTATGGTTGATATACAGGATGTTAAAATACCTGAGAAGATGCAGACTGAAGGGGTCATCGGTACAGTTCTCTGCCATGTATTGATTTCAAAAAGCGGTGAACCGGAGGCAGCATATATCAAAAGAGGAATAAAACCGGGAATTGATGAAGCCGTTCTGAATGCGGTGGTAAAATCCGAGTTTAGACCTTATGAAGCGGTAACCGGAAAAGAGGGTAAATACTCTCTGATCATTCCTTTTCGCTTTTACCAGATGTCCACCCGCCAACTGGATACGGTATTGCATCTGGATGAGTTCTGGGATTCATTTAAAACGCAGCCCAAAGACACCAATTCTGAAAAGGGTAACAAAGAAGAGCAATAGCTATTCTTTTGTATTATCATATTTAACCTTCGGTGATTTTTACCCACACCTTCCGCCGCCGCGGACCATCGTATTCACAGAAGTAAATTCCCTGCCAGGTGCCCAGTTTTAATTTTCCATTCTCCGCGATTAACTGCAAAGAAACTCCTGTAAGGGATGATTTTATATGTGCGGCGGAATTCCCTTCATTGTGGTGATACCCATCTTCAAATGGGATAATCTTGTTCAATTCCATCAGAATATCCCTTTTCACGCTGGGATCCGCATTTTCGTTAATGGTTACTCCTGCCGTGGTATGCGGAATGAAAAGCGTGCAGAACCCACTTTTTACTCCGCTGTTTTCCAGCTCTTCCTGTACTTTACCGGTAATATCTATGAATTCGGTTTTCTGGTTTGTAGAAACTGACAGTTCTTTAAACATATCGAACGGCCTCTCTTTATCAGGTTTTAAGTTTTTTCTTCTTGGCTGCCGGGAATAAGATATTATTTAAAATCAGCCGATAACCCGGACTGTTTTTATGCAGTTCGAGCTGCGTGGGGGGATCGCCTACAGCATGGGTGTAATCTTCAGGATCGTGCCCGCCGTAAAATGTGAAAGTGCCTTTTCCGAAATTCCCATGAATGTACTTCACTTCATCCGCTCCCTCTACCTGCCCCATAATAATTACCGAGGGCTTTATCTTGTTTTTCAGGAACATGGTTGTCTGTCCCATAAACCCTTTAATTATATCCACATGATTTTGGGTCAGCATAGTGGGTACTGGATCATACTTGGCGGAGAAATCAAACAAGGTGAAGTAATCTGTATCGGGATCTCTGAGCCGGGGTGCAAAGCTGGGCGGAATATCGATATCCGAAAACTCGTAAAGACCGGGATCGGTATATAGTTTAAAATTTTGAAAGGCAAGAGCATTGCCGTAATTCAATTTTTGGGCATAGTTTGGCTCGGGCGGAGTGCCGTCAAATGGTACATCAACAATATCCACCCCTTCTGCGGCAAGGGCAATATCCAGCGCATCGGTGGCGGAGCACATGGCAAACAGGAAACCGCCATCACTGACATACTGCCTGATTTCCCGTGCCACTGCTTTCTTTTCCTCGGAAACGGAGGGATATCCAAGGCGGGTTGCCAGCGCTTCGCTGGACTGCACTTCCTGGATATACCAGGGTGCATTCCGGAAACTGCCGTAAAATTTGCCGTACTGCCCGGTAAAATCCTCATGATGCAAATGCAGCCAGTCGTATTCGGATAAACTGCCGGCTAAAACTTTCTCATCATATATTTCATCGTATTCAATTTCGGCATAGGTAAGGGCAAGTGTCACCGCATCATCCCAGGGTTGTTTATTGGGGGGCGTATAAATAGTGATTCTGGGAGCTTTTTCCAACAGCACGCGGTCCATATTTTCCTGCTCTATTGTAGCATAAATTTGATTTACCGCTGCACCGTCCACGGGCTCCGTTTTAACTCCGCGTATTAAGCACTCATTTTCAAGGCCGGGAAAATTCTGAATCAAAAAAGAGCCGCCGCGGTAATTCAGCAGCCATTCCACATTAACTTCCCGTTTTAAAGCAAGAAAGGCCACACCATAGGCCTTTAAATGATCGGTCTGAACCAGGTCCATCGGGATCAGCAGATACTGGGCCAAGGAACTACTTATAAAAATTATATTTATGACAAGTATATAAATCCATTTTTTCATGGCAACTCCGCAGGTAATTCTTCTTTGAGTTTTTTCATTTGCTTTCGGGCAACTTCTGTGTGGAGACTGTTGGGATAATTTTCCAGCAGTGTCCGGTAGGATTCGAAAGCCTCCGCCGGCTTTTGAAGGGGGCCGCTTAAAATCTGTGCCATCAGGAAAAGATGGGCATCGGCATAGGGTGCCAGGGAGGAGTCCTGAATGGCCCGGCGGGTCAGATCCAGAGCTTTTTCCGGCTCATCCAACTGCAACTGCAGTTCGGCCATTTTTAAAAAGGTTTCCGATCTAATAGAAGGGGCGGTTCCCGGCAACTCCAGCACTTCACCCAGCCGTTTTACCGCTTCCGAACGTTTGCGCTGGTACAAGAGTAAATCCGTCGCAGCAAGCTTTTCCACCACTTCCGGCGACTTTGCTGCCTGCCCGAGTTTCAGTTGCAGGGCCAGCGCGTCATTTACCACTTCATTGCTGATGCCTTCCTGCTGAATCAACTGATTAATGATTTCACCCGATTTCTCCCAGTTCTGCTGAAAATAGCAGGCAAGCGCCTGATGATACCGTGCTTCCGCCCGGGTCTGCTGATCATTGATTTTTGAGAACAAATCTACCGCTTTTTCCAGCTCCCCTTTAATCAGGTAAACTTCTCCTAATTTAAGCATACTTCGCGCTTTAAGCTGCGGCGGGATGGCTTTTTGGCGGCTGAGGTCTGTCAGCACCTGCAGTGCCTGATCCACATCGAAGAAAAATCCCAGATAAAGCATCGCTTTTAAGTAATTCAACTCCATTGTTTCCGGACGGCCGGAAATTCTCGTTTGTGCCTGATCTATTAAATTCAGGGCCTCGCGGGCGTAATCTTCCTTTCCGGTATTTTCAGCCAGCAGGGTCAGCGTTTCCACAGCCCCGATGTAAGCCGGGAGATTGTTTTTTTCTTTTTCAAGAATCAAACGGTAAGCCTGCAATGCCGCCTGGTAGCTGGAATCCTGGCGGGCACTCTGTGCAAAATGCAGCAGGTAGTTTTTCTTGCTGTCCAACTGATCCAGTTCCCGGTAAATCTCGTAAGCGGCATCATACTGCCGGTGGCGCTGATAAAGCTGTGCGCGCAACAAGCGGAGTTTATCCGGATATTTTGATTTTTTTTCCAGTTCTTTTAACGTTTGAAAAAAATCTTCCCGCTGCTCATCCTCCAACTGAAACGATAAAATACGGTTAAAAATAAACTGCTCCTGTGAAGGCTGAATGTCCAGGTACTTCAAATAATTTTCAGCCGCCTCTTTGTACATCAGGCGGTTCTGGTATAAGTTGGCAATATTCTGGTAAAGGTAAGACGCATTCGGCATTTCCCGGATAGCCCGCTGGTAAACGGCAATGGCCTGATCATACAGGCGGCTGATCAGCAGGGCATTGGCCACCTGGGTGTACAGCGCCATATTTTTTTTGTTTTCATTTAAAAGCTGATCCCAAAGTTGAATCGCTTCTTCCTTTTGTCCCTGCTTATAAAGAACAGTGGCTTTATCAATTTGATAGCTGAAGTTTCCGGGTTCTCTTTCCAGCATACTCCTGACCAGTGATTCGGCTTTTTCGATTTCGGAAACGGTTAAATAAGCTTTCAGAAGGAATTGATAATAGCTGGCGGTTTCCGGATTGCGTCGATGCAGATCTTCCAGAATAGCGATGGCTTCTTTGTAGCGGTTCAGGTTAATGTAAGTCTGTGCCGTGCGTAAAAGCTGCTGATCCCGGCGTTTAATCTGCTCCTGCCGTTTTGCCTGCTGCTCGTCTGCCGTCGGCCGCACTTGCTGTTTAGAGGGAGATGCTTCCTGCGCCGGCAGGGCTGCAGCAATGCAGAGCACCGTCAACAAACTTTTCCAAAACCATTTATACTGCATTCAATTAAGCTCCTGTTTAAAAAGAGGCCGCTACTTCATCGGCCAGCAGCCATCCCTTTTCTGTTAAAAATACCGCGTCACTGGAAAGGGCTATCAAACCGTTCTGCTGTAAGGACCGGACGGTATCATTATATTCTTCTAAAAAACTTTTATCAAATCGTTCCTGAAAAAGAGAAAATTTCAGCCCCTGCCGCAATCGCAGATGTAAAAAAATATATTCGAATTCTAAAGTCATACTGTCCAGTTGTTCGTAATTTTTAACCGCCATTTTTCCCTTCTCAATTCGATTTAAATAATGAGGCAGAGAGCGCACGTTTTGCCACCGGCGCGGGGATATAAAAGAATGTGCAGCCGGTCCCAACCCCAGATAGGGCTGATGATCCCAGTATTTCAAACTATGGCGGCAATCCAGATCCGCCTCCCGGGAGTAGTTGGAAATCTCGTAAGCGGTGTAACCGTTCGATTCCAGAAATTGAAAGGCCTTCTGATAAAAATCGGCTTCGGAATCGTTATCCAGGGGCCGCAGCTCCCCCTTCTGCAGCCGGCGGTAAAACGGCGTATCGGGTTCAAAAATTAGGGTATAGCAGGAAATGTGTTCCGGCTGCAATTCCACTGCACATTTTAAAGTATTCAGAAAGGCTTCCATCGATAAACCGGGAAAAGCCGTCATCAGATCCAGATTAATATTGGCAAAACCCGCATCGCGGGCCTGCCAATAACCATCATAGATAGCAGGCACATCATGAATCCGCTGCAGGAAATGTAAATCCGGTTCATTAAACGATTGTGCCCCCAGGCTCAGCCGGTTAAACCCGGCCTCCCGGATCTGCCGCAATTCACCGGATTTCAGTGTTCCGGGATTGGCTTCCAGAGTAAATTCGCCCTCCGGCGCTATTTTGAAATGAGTATGAAGATGGGCCCAGATGGATTGCAGTGATTCAATGGATAAAAGGGAAGGTGTTCCGCCGCCCAGGAATATGGTATCAAAAGTAAAACGTTCAAATTCGGGAGCCGCCATTTCTATTTCATGCAGCAGTGCTTTAACAAATGCGGATCGCTGCTGCAACCGGGTTACTGAATAAAAATCGCAGTATCCGCATTTCCGCTCACAAAATGGGACGTGGATATAAAGTCCGGCTGTCTGCATAATTTTTAACGGATTACCTGACCGAGACGGTCCCAGCGTATCCGGTCAAAAAAGCCCTGCTCCCGCCCGTTCCAGGATAAATAGATAATCAGCGGTTTTCCCACAATATTTTCATATGGCACATATCCCCAGACCCGGCTGTCCGAACTGTTATCGCGGTTATCTCCCAT
>JBAPTX010000188.1:0-1768 GCA_049282375.1 Calditrichia bacterium | reverse complement strand
AACCTGGACGGGCTGGCCCAAACTTATCTGCATTACCAGATGATCCCTATTGAAAACCTGATCGGCAAAAAGGGGAAGAATCAGAAAAACATGTCGGAAATTCCCATCTCGGAAGTATGTCCCTATGCCTGCGAAGATGCCGATATAACCCATCGCCTGAAAGAACTTTTTGAAAAAGAGCTGAATGAGCTGGATTTGATGCCGTTGTTCCGGGACCTGGAAATACCTCTGGTTTCCGTTTTAATGGAAATGGAAAAAAACGGTGTCTGTATTGATGTGGATTTTCTGAAAAAAATGTCGGTGGAACTGGGTGCCGATTTAGACCGCCTGGAACAGGAAATCTGCGGAATTGCCGGCTGCACTTTCAATCTCAATTCACCCCAGCAGTTGGGGAAAATTTTATTTGAAGATTTGGAAATTCACCGGGAATTTGAAATCCGCCGGCCCGGACGCACCGCTACCGGGCAGTACTCAACCGCCGAATCTGTTCTGGAAAAATTTGCTATCCATCCCATTGTTGAAAAAATTCTGGAATACCGGAAACTCAGCAAGTTAAAATCCACCTATGTTGATGCCCTGCCGGAACTCATCAGCAGCCGCACCAGCCGCCTGCACACCTGCTTTAACCAGACTGTGGCCGCTACCGGACGGCTGTCCAGCAGCGATCCCAATTTGCAGAATATTCCCATACGCACGGAAGTCGGCCGCAAAATCCGCAGGGCTTTTATTGCGGAATCGGAAAACGATCTGATACTGAGCGCCGATTATTCCCAGATTGAACTACGGGTAATGGCTCATCTCTCCGGAGATCCCGCCTTAAAAGAAGCCTTTCGCCGCGGGGAAGATATTCATGCAACCACCGCGGCCGCAATTTTCAACATCCCCATTGAAATGGTTAATGCGGATCACCGGCGCAAAGCCAAAGAAGTCAATTTCGGCATCATCTACGGGATTTCTCAATACGGGCTGGCCAGACGTCTGGGTATTCGCCCGGAGGAGGCCCGTGAAATTATCGACAGCTACTTCCTGCGCTTCCCGAAGGTAAATGAGTATATGGTAAAAACGCTGGAGTTTGCCCATGCGGAGGAATATGTCACTACAATCCGGCAGCGCCGGCGTTATATTCCGGAAATAAAAAGCAGGAATTACAATGTGCGGCAGAATGCTGAAAGAATCGCCATTAATACCACTATTCAAGGCAGCGCTGCAGATTTGATTAAAATTGCCATGATACGGATTCAGAAACGGTTATTTGATGAAAAACTGCAAACCAGAATGCTGCTGCAGGTTCATGATGAACTTGTTTTTGAAGTGAAAGCCGCGGAAGTGGAGGCGGTAAAAAAGCTGGTGCGGAAGGAAATGGAAGGTGCTCTGGATCTGGATGTACCGCTAAAGGTGGATATGGGAGCCGGAAAAAACTGGCTGGAAGCCCATTAATTAAAATAGCCGAAACAAAGAGCGGGAACGGCGGAATGTTCTTCAAAGGGTGCTTTAATATGGAAAAAAGCAGTTGAAAAATAAATTGCAGGCTTAACCTTTTCCTGATCATGCTTTTTTAAATGACTGAAAGCTCGTGGTTTACAATCTAACGTACTCAAGGAAACTGAAATCTGAATGCCCCCTTATAACGGATCATCTCTATTGCGGGAAAACCGCCTGTTAATTGCGTTGCTGGGGATTTTAACAACCATTGCAATAGGATTTGTTATCTATCAGATCCGCTCTATTATTCTGCCCTTTGCTCTGGCTGTATTTATCAGTTATGTGC
>JBAPTX010000187.1:0-5512 GCA_049282375.1 Calditrichia bacterium | reverse complement strand
ATTTTTAATTCTGTTGAATTCATGTAAATTTAGGCTGCAGATGGTGCCGGGGAAACCAAAAAGTGAGAAGGCTTTTTTTCCTCCCCCCGTATCTTCTTCCCATAGACCTTTGTTTTTCCGGGTGGTCGTCCTAAATTTATCTGTTGGGAATTTGAATGGGATTTTTAATTGAATTTTATTAAATCACTTACAATCGGCAGTCTGAAGACCCGCCATAATTTGCTGGTGGCGCCTCTTGCAGGTATTTCTGATTTTGCCTTCCGGGAGATTTGCCGGAATTTCGGGGCGGACCTGACTTTCAGCGAAATGGTCAGTATTGACGGCATTATCTATGATAATGAAGCGACCCGGCGGCTGCTGGAAATTCAGATGCAGGAACATCCGGTGGGCTTTCAGTTTTTTGGCAGTGATCCGGAATTATTCCGGCAGGTTATCCCCCGGGTGGAGCATCTCGGCGCAGCGGTAATTGATCTGAATTTCGGTTGTCCGGTGCGTAAAGTAGTCAATAAAGGCGCCGGGGCGGCCCTGTTGAAAAATCTGGGCAGGCTTGCTGAAATTGTAGAAGCAGTTCGCTCGGTTACAGACTTGCCGGTTACGGTCAAACTGCGCATCGGCTGGGATAAAGAACGGATTGTTGCGGTGGAGGCAGCCTGTGCTGCCGAAGCGGCCGGCGCTATGGCAGTGACAGTTCACGGGCGCACCCGCAGCCAGGGGTATTCCGGCAGCGCTTCCTGGGATGAAATTGCCGCAGTAAAAACGGCTGTACGGATTCCGGTCATCGGCAACGGCGATGTGGTGGATGCTGTCAGTGCCCGCGACATGTTCCGGCAGACCGGTGTGGACGGCATAATGCTGGCGCGGGGAATTCTGGGAAAACCATGGGTGCTGCGCGATATTCTGGATGATTTAAGCGGACGGACTCCCCGCCCGGTGCCTTCATTAGCAGACAGGCTGGAAATAATGCAGCGTCACTACCGGCTGGAGCTGAATGATTTCTCTGAATTCGTCGCTTTGAGCCGAATGAAAAAACATTTCAGCTGGTATACCCATGGCGTTCCCCATGCCGCCCGGCTGCGCAACCGCATTTTCCGGGCAGATCGTTTTGAGCAGGTGCTGCAGATTTTTGATGATTTCCGGCTGGAGGCAGAACGGCAAAAGTTATTTGAGACGGGATGAAGTTGAAGATTGGAATAAAACTTTCTTTTCTTCTATTCATGTCTAAAAAAAATGGAGCGCCATAAATTTGTGTAAATTTTCAGTGAAGAGGATTTGAAAAATTGAATATCAATGAAATCAGCCAGTTGCTGGAGCAGTTTAAAACCGGGGCCACAGACCGGGACCAGGTGCTGGAGGCCATTAAGGCAGCCGCTGTGCAGGACTTGCAGTTTGCCACCATCGACCATCAGCGGGAGCTGCGGCAGGGATTCCCCGAAGTCATTTTCTGTGAAGGGAAAACCCCCGAACAGGTGGGGGAAATTGCCGGCAGGATCTTCAGCCGGCACCGGCGGGTGCTGGCCACCCGTGCCAATCCGGAGCTGTTTGCTGAAGTCAATCAGCAGATTCCGGAATTGCAGTACAACACATCCGGACGCTGCATTCATTCTCCCTTTCCCGAGCAGATACCCGGTTCGGCAAACGCAATTGCCGTGGTAACCGCCGGCACTTCTGATATTCCGGTGGCAGAAGAAGCCGCAGTAACCTGCCGGCTCTTCGGTTTCCCGCCTGCCTGCATTTATGATGTGGGTGTGGCAGGGCTTCATCGCTTAAATAATCACTGGGAAACCATTCGCCGGGCCCGCCTGTTAATTGTAATTGCCGGAATGGAAGGCGCGCTGGCAAGTGTAATCGGCGGGCTGGTGGATAAGCCGGTCATTGCAGTGCCAACTTCGGTGGGATATGGTACCAGCTTCGGCGGATTGACCGCCCTCAGCGGCATGCTGAACAGTTGTGCCAGCAATGTAGTTGTAGTGAATATAGACAACGGATTCGGCGCCGCTTACACGGCAAGCCTGATGCTCCGGCAGATCATAGCAGCCGGATCCGGCAGTAAAGGGCATCAAACTAAAAAGGCTGAAGATGGATAATGTCAAAAAAAAGTTGTATGATGATATCCGCTCGGAAGATGAAAATCTGGCCAATGGCAAGCCGTTGCTGCGGCACAGACCTATTTTCCTGATCTCAGAGCTTTCCTTTTCCCCGCCGACTGATGTGTGGGAAACTGAAAATGAAATCAGGGTTTTAATGGAAATCGGTAAACTTCATAAAACTGATTTAAAAATCGGTTACAGCGAGGGGAATTTAATTATTGCGGGAGAACGGCCGGAACCGGAATTTCCCGAAGCAGAAAAACCGCTGCGGATTCACAAAAAAGAAATTGATTACGGGCCATTTTCCATTAAAATTAAAATGAATACCCGAATTTTAGCCGATAGTATAAGAGCCGATTACCAGAATGGTTTTTTAGCAATCCGGCTGGGGAAGGACAGCAGCGGCAGCGAAAGTGCCGATAAGTATATTCCCGTGAATATTGAATAGAGTCAGAGCCGAAAAGGAAATTATTAATCAGAAAGCATGAAAATAAATGTCCACAGATAAAAACCAGAAAGAAAATGAATACCTGCTGCATATTCTGCCATTGAAAGATATGGTGCTTTTCCCGCATGTGGTTTTCCCGCTGGCGGTGGAAGATGCGGCATTTTCCGAAATGATCAATTCTGCCCTGGTAAACCGCACAGATCTTGGCATTTTTACCGAAGCACCCAATAAAAACCGGCAGGATGTTCAGATTTACAAAATTGGTACCCGCGCCTCCATCCTGAAAATGTTCCAGGTGCCGGAGGGCGGAACCCGCCTGTTGCTGCAGGGAATCGAACGGATAAAACTGGCTGATATTATTCAGCAGCGGCCTTTTCTGCTTGCCAATGCCAGGCCGTTGGCGACCCGGCGCAAAGATTATACAAAATGTGAAGCCTCCGTACGGGCCATTAAAACCCTGCTGGAGAGGCTTGCTTTTAAATCTCCGGTATTTTCCGAAGAAATAGTGCAGCCGCTTTTTATGGAATCCGACCACGGCAAATTCGTTGATCTGCTTGCTTCCAATCTGGAGATCAATCTTGCCGAGCGCCAGCAGTTGCTGGAGGAAGAACTGCTGGATAAACGGCTGGAACAGCTATTGGAGTTTGTGGAACGGGAATTAAAGGTGGTTGAAATTACCGGGAATATTGAAAACCGGGTGAGCAAGCAAGTGGATCAAAGCCAAAAGGAATATATCCTGCGGGAGCAACTGAAAGCCATCCGGGAAGAATTGGGAGAACAGGAGGGCGATGAAGATGATGACTGGGAAGAGGAAGTGGAAGATCTGCGAAAGCAGATTAAAAAGGCCAAAATGCCGCCCGCAGTGGAAAAGGAAGCGCTGAAGGAACTGGACAGGCTGCTGGATATGTCTCCGGTGGCGGCGGAATACACCATTACCCGCACCTATATCGACTGGCTGATTTCCCTTCCCTGGAGTAAGCAGACCCCCGATAATATGGACCTGGAAAATGCTAAAAAAATACTGGATGAAGATCATCACGATCTGCAGGATGTGAAAGACCGGATTCTGGAATTCCTGGCGATCCGCACTTTAAAGAAAGACAGCAAAGGCCCCATACTCTGTTTTGCCGGACCGCCCGGAGTGGGGAAAACCAGCCTGGGGCGTTCCATTGCCCGCTGCATGGGCCGGAAATTTGTGCGGTACAGTGTTGGCGGCATCCGGGATGAAGCTGAAATTCGCGGCCACCGCCGCACTTACATCGGGGCATTGCCCGGCCGCATCATTCAGATGATCAAAGAAGCGGGCACCAGCAATCCGGTGTTCATGCTGGATGAAATTGATAAAATCGGCTCTGATTTTCGCGGCGATCCTGCCAGCGCCCTGCTGGAAGCCCTGGACCCCCAGCAAAATAAGGATTTTGTGGATCATTATCTTGATGTAAAGTTTGATCTTTCGCGGGTGATGTTCATAACGACCGCAAATGTGCTCTATAATATTCCTCATGCCCTGCTGGACCGGCTGGAGGTAATTGAAATTCCCGGCTACATTACCGAAGAGAAAATTCAGATTGCCCGCAAATACCTGGTCCCCCGGCAGATTTCGGAAAGCGGACTGAAAAAACGCAATTTGAAATTTCATGTGGCGGCACTGGAAAAAATAATTCTGGATTATACCAATGAAGCCGGGGTAAGGAATCTGGAGCGGGAGATCGCCCGCATCTGCCGCAAAGTGGCCCGTAAGTTCGCCGAAGGCCATGGGGAAACCATAAAGGTGGATACGGAAGCTGTTGCGAAATATCTGGGTCCCCCAAAAAATTTCACTGAACTGGCCGGTTTAAAGGACGAGGTGGGTATTGCCACCGGCCTTGCCTGGACACCCGCCGGCGGGGAGATCCTTTTTGTTGAATCCACCATGATGAAGGGCGGTAAAAACCTGACGTTAACAGGCCAGTTGGGAGAAGTAATGCGGGAGTCGGCTCAGGCTGCCCTGAGTTATTTGCGGGCGCATGCCGGCAGTTATGGATTTGATCCTGAATTCTTCAGTGCCAATGATGTTCATATTCATGTGCCTTCCGGCGCAGTTCCGAAAGACGGCCCCTCCGCCGGTGTTACCATCGCCACTTCTCTGCTCTCACTTCTCACCGGCAAACCGGTGCGGTACGATGTGGCCATGACCGGCGAAATTTCCCTGCGGGGAAGGGTTTTGCCGGTGGGCGGAATAAAGGAGAAAGTGCTGGCGGCCCGCCGTGCCGGTATCCGGCAGATTATCATCCCCCGCCGCAACGAAAATGACCTGCAGGAAGTGCCGGAAAATATCCGCAAAAAGTTGAAGTTCCTGTTTGTTGAAAAGCTCCGAGAAGTCTTTGACATTGCACTGCGGGAAACAGAATTAAAAAAAGCACCGAGACGAACCAAATCGGCAAATCAGAAAAGGTCCCGCAACATCAGGGTGCCTTCTCAACATTAATTAGAGAATGCTTTCCGATGAAGAATAATTTGAATTCCAGATGGGTGCTGATAACCGGCGCAACTACCGGCATCGGTTATGAATTGAGCAAACTGTTTGCCGCCGGCAAATGGAACCTGCTGCTGAACGCCCGGAATGAAGAAATGCTGATGAAGCGCAAGCAGGAGCTGAAAGAAACCTATGGTGTAGAGGTTAAAACCATTGCCCTTGATCTGAGCGAACGAAATGCGCCTTATCAGATTCGGGAATTCGTTCAGCAGGAAAAGCTGAATGTACAGGCACTGGTGAATAATGCCGGGTTCGGAATGGTTGGGGATTTTGCGGAAACGGATTTAAAAACCGAATTGAAAATGATTGATCTGAATGTTTCCGCTTTGACTGCTTTGTGCAAACTGTTTATTCCCGAGCTGAAAAAATCGGGCAGCGGCCGTATCATGAATGTCGCCTCCACCGCCGCATACCTTCCCGGACCGCGGATGACGGTTTATTATGCCAGCAAGGCCTATGCAC
>JBAPTX010000186.1:0-13796 GCA_049282375.1 Calditrichia bacterium | reverse complement strand
GCCCTGCGGGCTGCCGCGGAAGGCCGCTTCTCCAATGAAATTATTCCCATTGAAAATAACGGCCGGGTTATTGACCGCGACGAAGGGCCGCGCGAGCCGGATTTGGAAAAAATCCGCAGCTTGAAACCGGCATTCCTGGCGGATGGCACGGTAACGGCAGCCACCAGCAGCCCGGTCAGCATAGGAGCGGCTGCGGTTCTGATGACAAATTCGGATGTGGCTGAATCCCACCGTTTGAAACCCCGCGCCCGGATTTTATCCCGGGCCATTGCCGGAGTGGACTGGACGCGTATGGGCAGCGGGCCTTTACCCGCCACGGATAAAGCCCTGAAAAGGGCCGGATTGTCCATGAGTGATATTGAGGTGATAGAATTAAACGAAGCTTTTGCCGGACAGGCGCTGTATGTTATCCGCAAGGGCAACTGGCCGCTTGAGCGGATTAATCTGAACGGCGGGGCCATTGCACTGGGGCATCCGCTGGGGTGCTCCGGAGCCAGAATTATCACCACATTGCTGAATGTGATGGATCAGCAGGATGCGCATTTAGGGCTCGCCACCATGTGCATTGGCGGCGGACAGGGAATCGCCACCGTAATTGAGCGGCTGCGGGAGAATGCAAAATGAAGTCAATGCCCCAAAAAGCAGCGGTTCTCGGAGCGGGGATAATGGGCAGCCAGATTGCAGCTCATTTTGCCAATATCGGTTTGCCTGTCCTGCTTTATGACGTAGATCAGGAATCGGCTGTTAACGGCCTGAATTCCCTGCAGAAAATGAAACCCGCCCCCTTTTACAGCCCTCGATATTCGGCGCGGATCACTCCATTGAATTACCGGCAGCATTTATCCCGGCTGCAGGAGGCGGATTTCATTATTGAAGCAATTGTTGAGCGGCTCGAAATAAAACAAAACCTGTATCATCAGATTCTGCCTCACCTTATGCCCGCAGCCATCATCAGTTCCAATACCAGCGGGCTTTCGGTAAAGGAATTGACAGAAGGGATGCCCCGGGAATTTCGCCGCCGTTTTCTGGTGACCCATTTTTTCAACCCGCCCCGCTACATGCACCTGCTGGAAATTATTCCGGGCGAAGATACCCTTCCGGAGATAGTAAAAGCGGCGGTGAACCTGGCAGAAAATTTTCTGGGAAAGGGTGTTGTTTACGGCAAAGATACCCCCAATTTTATTGCAAACCGCATTGGTGTTTACCATGTAATGCTGGCCATTAAGCTGGCTGTTGAATTGCACTTATCCGTAGAGGAAGTGGATCAGTTGACCGGTCCTGTTATCGGGCACCCGAAAAGCGCCACCTTCCGCACAGCAGACCTGGTGGGGCTGGATACCCTGGCGCATGTGGCAAATACTGCATGGGAAAATTGCAGAGAAGATGAATCCCGGGAGCTGTTCAAAATTCCCGCTGTACTGCAGAAACTGCTGAAGGAACAGCGAACCGGCGCCAAATCCGGTGCCGGATTCTACAAAAAAACTGGAAAAGAAATTTTAGCGCTAAATTTTGATACGCTGCAGTACAGGCCCAAAAAGAAAGTGCGTCTGGACGGAGTGCGCGTTGCCAAACGCCGCTGGAATACCGCTTCGAAAATACAGGCGCTGATTGAAAGCAATGATGCGGCCGGCAGGTTTACCTGGAAACTGCTGGCAAATACCCTGCTCTATTCCGCCCGGCGAATCCCGGAAATTTCCGATAATATCATTAATATTGATAATGCTTTAAAATGGGGATTTGGCTGGCAGCTCGGACCTTTCGAAACCTGGGAAGCGCTGGGACTGCAAAAAACCGTGCAGCAAATGGAAGCTGAACATATGGATATTCCCGAATGGGTAAAGCAGATGGCTGCCGCCGGGATTAACCGCTTTTACCGTTACCAGAACGCCGGCTTTCAATATTATGATCCTGTTTCGCAGGATTACCGGCCGGTGCGGGAGAATCCCAAAGTAATGCGGCTGCCGGTTTACCGGAACCGGGGGAAAGAATTACTGAAAAACTGGAATGCCAGTTTGATTGACCTGGGCGAAGGCGTGGCACTGGCGGAGTTTCACAGCATTGTACAGCCCGATTATAATCCGCTGGACGGCGCCATTGTTAATTTGCTTGCTGAAGCAGTGGAAACCCTTCCTGCAAAGGGATTCCGGGCGCTGGTCATTGGTCATCAGGGCACCCATTTTTCTTCCGGTGCCAACCTGGCGCTGCTGCTGAAATACAGTGAAGAAAAAAACTGGCAGATACTGGAATCCCTCAGCCGCACTTTTCAGGAAACCACCCAGCTTCTGCATTACTCGCCTATTCCGGTAATTGCCGCCCCCTTCAAAATGTGCCTGGGCGGCGGCTTTGAGATTATCGGCGCCTGCGCAAAACGTGTTGCCGCTGCCGAGCTGTACTGCGGCCTGGTGGAAGTGGGGGTTGGGATTATTCCCGCCGCAGGGGGAAATTTACGGCTGTTGATGAATAACTTTAAATCAATGGAAAAAAGCAGGCCCGGCCCCTTCCCGGTTGTTCAGAAAACATTCGAGACCATCGGTTTTGCAAAAGTATCCGGTTCAGCAAAAGAAGCTGTATTTCTGGGATATCTGACCGCAGATGACCTGATTGTAATCAATCCGGACCACCTGCTGTATGAAGCCGCCAAAACAGCCCGGCAACAGGCGGAGGGTTATACCCCTCCCGCGCCCTGCACCCATATAATTCTTCCGGGTAAAGGGGGAAGACTGGCAATTGAGATTACTTTAGAGAATCTGCGAAAGGCAGGAACTATATCGGACCATGACCTAAAAATCGGCAGAAAACTGGCAAGGGTTTTAACCGGTGGAGATCAGGCGTCACCGCACCAGCCGGTTAATGAACAGTATCTGCTGGATTTGGAACGGGAGGCGTTTGTCAGTCTCTGTGGGGAGCCATTAAGCCAGCAGCGCATGGCGCATATGCTGAAAACAGGGAAACCATTACGGAATTGAATCATTGAAAAATTTTTATTCAGCCGGTTGCAGGAAATAAGAAATATGAAACTATCAGAACAAAATCACCTTTTTTATTCAAGATTTTCTGCCGGAAAATATTTGCTTTTCCTTACGCTTTTTGTTGTTATCAGCGGCTTATTCTGTCACGTCAGCTACAGGCAGCGGCCCCGTCCCGGTGATGTGCGGCCGCTGGGCCTCATTATTCCGGTGCAGGGAATTGATAATCTGGAAAATGCTTCCCCTTTCGGCAGTCCGCGGCAAAACGGACGCCGCCTTCATACCGGCCTTGATATTATGGCCGAAGAAGGGACACCGGTTGTGGCACCCCAGCAGGGTACGGTGGTTTACATCGGCAGCGGAAAAAGCGCCGGAAAGTATATTTATCTTCTGGATTACCGGGGGGAGTATCTATATGAATTTCTGCACCTTCAAAAAACGGCCCGCGGGCTGTTTAAAGGGCAGAAGGTGCGGCAGGGGCAGGTAATCGGGTTCGTGGGGAAAACAGGAAATGCCCGCCATACGGCTCCGCATCTTCATTTTGCAATTGCACGGTTAATGCAGCCCCATCAGGTCAACCGCGAAAGAAGATACCTGGATCCGGCCCTCTTTTTACCTTAATCAAATCACCCTCGAGTATATTTGCAGGGGAAGGAATGTTGGGGGCTTTACCTTTAAAGCAGGATTGGGCAGAGCCGCTTTTTTGGGGGAGAATCGTAGCAAAAATGTAAATTGAGATATCAGTGTGCGCGTTAATCAATTCTGTCAGGATTATTCCAGTAAAACTGGGTAATTCCGGTTTCGCAGGCAATCCAGATAAATTCGCCATCCAGCAGCAGCCGATAACACTGGTTATCCAGCAGCCCGTCTTCCTCAGTAAAGCGGATCCAGTAGTTTCGCTGCCGGTCAAATTTCAATAATCCCCCGGAAGTGCTGACCCATACACTGATTTCATTTACAGCAAGATCAAAAAAAGGACCGGGAATTTCCATCCCCAGTTGTGGAAAAGAAGTCCACTTTCCGGTTTTTGTATCCAGCCAGAAAACACCCTCGGGGGAACTGAACCAGATTTCACTGCCGAAAGCCTTTACCGCCAAGGTTGGCAGATCCTGAATGGCCGCGCCAACTTTAACTGCCTGCCACCTGCCGTCAGGAAATTTCCGCAAAATGCCCTGGTTTGTGGCAGCCCAAAGGGTATCCCCCTGCGGCGAAGTCTGATAAACCGTTGCCAGGTGAATGGTTTCATCTTTTTCGCGCTTCACAATACCGGTGGGCATATGGATGCTGTTCAGTCCGTTTACAGTGCCGGCATAAAGTTTTTCACCCAAAATCGTTAAATCCAGAACTTCATTACTATAAAGCCCTTCCTTCACGCTGAAATTTTTCCAGCGGTTTTTCCTGTTGTCAAAAAGGGAAAGGCCATAATCAGTGGCAAACCAGACAGAATCCCCGTAAACAGCAATATCCGTTACATTATCGCTGGGAAGGTGGGAAATATAGCGGGCGCGATAAAAGTGCCAGCTACCATCCGAATTGCGCCAGTTGGTTATCCCGTCAAAATCCGGCTGCGGACGCCCCATACCGCCGATCCATAAATCATCATATTGAAACTGTACAACCCGTGGGTTTATGTCAGAAAGACCGAACGGCACCACTTCCATACGCTGAGTGTAAGTGTTTCCAATGCCGATTCCCAGCCCGTCTATTGCAAACCAGATCCTTTCCCAGTGGTCTTTCAGAAACCCGCTGATGGGAAATTCGGAGAAATTCTCATCCAGCACTTTCCAGTCGCCGGTCAGGGTATAAAGCCCGTTCGCAAAATAGAGGGGTAGTACATTCAAATACTCGGCAGGATAAAAAACGTTATAGGCGATGCTGTTGTCGCCGGTGGGCTGCACCGGCTTTGGAAATGTATAATTCCAAAAGCGGTTTTCCGATTTGCAGATCCATTCCCGCATAGCCGGATTAAACAGGCAGGTGTCTTCCGCAGTAATGGCCCACAGATATCCGGTTTGATCATCATATACCACATCCAGGATGCGGTTGCTCGGTAGACCGTTGCTGGTTGTAAAAGGATAATCCCAGAAATTCTGAAAGAGGTGGTAGCGCAGAATACCGCCATCCAGCGTTCCGAAATAAATGTAATTTGTTCCTACTGTGATCGAACTGATGTGCTTGCTCTTCATATAGCTGATCCAGTCGTCCAGGGCATATTGCATACGGCGCTGATGCTCACCGGTAAACTGATTTTCCCGCACATACTGGGCATGCAGCGGGGTCAGGGACAGGATCAGAGTTAACAGCAGGCCTGCTGTCCGGCAGCAGGCTCTGGAGAATGGGCGATCTATTTTTATTCTCCCATCACTTTAATAATAGCCCGTTTCCGGCGCTTCCCGTCGAATTCAGCATAATAAATTTGCTGCCAGGGACCCAGATCAAGACGACCTTCAGTAACCGGAACGATAACTTCATGATGCACCAGCAAATTTTTTAAATGTGCATCGCCGTTAGTTTCGCCGGTGCGGTGGTGACGGTAGTCTGATTTAAAAGGAGCAAGCTGTTCCAGCCAGTCATCAATATCCTGTATCAGGCCGGATTCGGCATCGTTTACATACACGGCAGCGGTAATATGCATGGCGCTTACCAGAACCATGCCTTCGCGGATGCCGCTTTTACTGACCACCTCTTCCACTTTTTCGGTAATGTTGATATACTCTCGTTTTTTCGGCGTGTTAAACCACAAATATTCTGTTGCGAATTTCATTGCGCCTGTTCCTTGCTTTTCAGGTTTTCCCGTGCTTTCCTTTTTATTTGCCGGTACCGCTGCATGATTTGCTGGTATGTTTTGGGATCGCAGCGGAAAGTAATCTCAACTGCCGAATTCAGATATTTTTGTTCCTCAACTGCCGCGGTGTGATGAATATAATGCAGAAACTTCTGATGTGCCACCGGTACCGTTAATTGTTCCCGGACAAAATTTTGCTCCACCAGTTCCAGCAGCTTCTGTTTAAGTCGTTCCACACCAATATGACGAACCGCCGATACAAAGACTGATTGCGGGTACTGCTTTTTAAGGGACTGCAGCAATCCAAGCTCCTCCAGCCGGTCAATTTTGTTAAAAACAATCAGGACCGGTTTATGATGAACCTGCAACTCTTCCAGAACGCTCATTACGGTTTGCATCTGTTCCGGGAAATGGGGATGGCTGGTGTCCACTACATGGAGCAGCAGATCCGCTTCCATTACTTCATCCAGAGTGCTTTTAAAAGAGGCGACAAGCTGAGTGGGCAGTTTGCGAATAAACCCTACGGTATCGCTGAGAAGCAACTGATGGTCACTGTTCAGGTAAACTTTGCGGACGGTGGAATCCAGAGTGGCAAAAAGCTGATTTTCCACCAGCACCTCCGAACCACTGAGTAGATTCATAAGAGTGGATTTGCCTACATTGGTATATCCGATAAGGGCACAGCGGAAGATCCCCTGCCGGTTTTTACGGCGGGTTGCCCGCTGCCGGTCTATCTGGCCCAATTCCACCCGCAGTTTCTCAATACGTTTGCGGATCAGGCGGCGGTCCGTCTCCAACTGTGTTTCTCCCGGACCGCGCGTGCCGATGCCGCCGACCTGCCGGGAAAGGTGCGTCCACTGGCGGGTCAGCCGCGGCAGTAAATGCTGCAACTGGGCAAGCTCTACCTGCGTTTTGGCTTCGCGGGTGCGGGCATGTCGGGCAAAAATATCCAGTATCAGCGAACTGCGGTCTATTATTTTCACGGATAGCTGTTTTTCAAGATTCCGGATCTGAGCCGGCCCTAAATCATCATCAAAAATAACCACATCCACTTTTTCCGATTGAACCCGCTGTTTCAGCTCATTCACTTTTCCGCCGCCGATATAAAAAGCGGGATGAATTTGCTGCCGGTCCTGCACCATACTGTCCACCACCTCCAGACCGGCAGTGCGGGCCAACTGCTGCAGCTCCCGCATATTTTCCTGTATATTTCCGCTTACCTGTCCGGGCAGGGATACACCTGCCAATAATGCCTTTTCTTTTTCTCTATACTGTTGGGGTATATACAAAAACTTATCTTCCTTCATTAAATCTGAATTATCATTTTAAATGGGATAAACCATTCAGCTATGAGCGAGTTCCTCGCCGGTTCTTTTTAATTCTCCCCGGGCGGAGGTACGGGCAAGGACCATTTCCAATCCTAAAAGCAGCAATACGGCTGCCAGCAGGTACGGCCACAACTCCAGGCCGAAGCGGCTGCGTTCAATCTGTTTGCCCAATTCGTTCGTCTGCTCAAGCCAGATCAACCGGGGGAATAAATCCTCCAGATCCCCTTTTTGCATATAAACCGATTCGGATTCCAGCGGGGAATGATTAACAGAATAGACGGACAAAAGCTGGTTTCCCTGCCGGATTTCATAATTACCCGGTAATTTATTGGGAGGGGTTTCCAGCAATACATCCGGACCTTTGAAAACCGGGGATAATTTTACGGTTGTCCCGGACGGCTCTTTTAAAGTGAATTCATAAGGGGGCTGCACCATGCGGAATGTCCTGGAAAAAGTTTCTCCGGTAAATAGCTGAATCCGCTCCACCACTCCGCGGGTTACGGCATCGTACACCATCCGGTAGAAGAAGGGAACCACAAAGCCGCGCACCATTAAATTAGTCCATTCTCTTTCCAGCGGACTTGCCAGCAGGTAAACCGCTCCCATATTTCCGGTGGAAGAAATTAACAGCGGATCGCCGTTTTGCAACTGAATAACCGTTTCGGAATTGTTCAGCGGTTTAATTTTGTAGTATGCGGAAAAATCCACCGGATTAAGATTCGGCTGTGAATCGAACAAACCTTCAAAAATCCGGTGACTCCAGTTAACCTTGCCCATTGTCACAAACTGAGCGGCGGAGGCGGGGTCTCCCCTGCGATCCAGCACGACGCCCAGTTCCAAATCTCTTATCAGCGGATTGATTCCAGCGGGGGCTAACTGATCCCCGGGTACGATTATCAGGCCGCTGCCCCGCTCCACCATCTGCTTCAGGCGGTTTTGCAATCCCTCCGGAACCTGATTTACCCCATCCAGAATAACTGTTTTAAACTTGAAAAAGTCAATGCCGGGCCACTCATTTATGTTGCGATGCTCATACACGAAGAGATCCTTCTCAACGGCCGGTTTCAAAACCAGCGGTAAAAATCCGCCTTCACTGCCGCTGCTGCTCAGATGCAAAATATTAATATTTTCCGGCACAAAAAAATTGAAGAAAAAGCGGTTATCCTCCAGCAGGGCATCCCCTTCACATTCAACATAACCATTTATAAATCCGCCCCGCTGCAAAGTGGTTTCAAACCGGATCTGCCGGGTTTCCTGCGGTGCAAAACTCTCATTGCGCTGGGCCACCCGGTTATCTCCAAAAACCAGCGATAACAGGGAAGTGAGATGTTTGGAATCATGATGGTTGCTGAACAATGCGGTAACATTCAGCCTCTGATTTTTTTCAATCAGTTGATTGACCACCCCCGCTGAATCGACAGACAGATTTTCACTTTCACCCGCAAAAACCGGCAGAGCGAATACTGTTACCGGTCTGTCGAAAAGATCATCTGCAGCCGTTTCATCAAAATTCCGCCAGTTGCCGGCCTGAAAATCGGATATAATATAGATTTCCTGATTATACAAATCGGATGAACGGAAAATATCTGCTGCGGTCAAAAGAGCATCGTTCATATTTCCGGTCAGATATCCGGGTTCAATTTCTTTGGAAACCCGCGGCCACAGAGCAGGATTGTAACTTTCCCGTTCTGCCAGCACCCGCAGGGGTGTT
This sequence comes from Calditrichia bacterium, assembly GCA_049282375.1. GTDB lineage: Bacteria > Calditrichota > Calditrichia > RBG-13-44-9 > RBG-13-44-9 > JBAPTX01. The sequence goes on along the minus strand of JBAPTX010000186.1, from coordinate 5,006 downwards.
ACGCCTAAAACAACCGAAATCCGGTCTCCCGGGCTGAAAACAGTTTCCAGATTGAGCCAGCGCTGCTTTACTTTTTCCAGCAGGTTTCCGGTGAGCTCAAGACGATTCAGGGAAAGGCTGTTGTCTATAATCACAACCACTTCTGCTGCGGAACGTCCCGCCAGCAGATTCCCGGTGGTGGGCAGAGTCGGCCGTGCAAAAACCAGCACCAGCAGTAATACGATCAGCGTGCGGATAATCAGTAAAAGAATCTGCCGCATACGCAGCCGGCGCATTTCTTTTTTGGCCATTTGCTTTAAAAAATGAATGGTGCTAAACTGTATTTGCTTGTTTTTTCGCCGGTTGAAAAGATGGATCAAAAGCGGTATCAGACCGGCGGCAAGGGCAAAAAGTACGGCGGGATTTAAAAAGTTGAACATTTATTTAAAAATTGAACCTCCGTTTTCCTTTATCAAAATAAGGGGATGGTGCAGGTTAATCAACTAAAATAAGCGATTGTACAGGGTGTTGAAGCTGAAATGATTCATTAAAAATAATTTTTCAGCAGTAGAATACGGAATTTTTCCAGGAGCAAATTTTTTGTTTGTAGTTAGATATTGAACCGGCATTTCGCTGGCTTTGTCAGCATTTCCGGAACCGGAAAAGATGAAGAACATGCCGGATAATGTGTGACATGAATCATAGTAAATTTTAATTTTTGCAACATCTTTGGTCAATTTAAAACCGGGAGTTTGTAAATGTTTAAACACCACCAGCGGATGCGTAAAACTGCCTATTCTTTCTCGCTTCTATTCATTCTTTTTTTTCTGCAATGTTCTCTTCCAACTAATATAGACGATTTCCCCCCGCAGGTTACCATAATCCATCCGACAACCAATCAGGCGGTTTCCGGTGAGGTTATAATTGCCGTTGGCGCTTCAGACAATGAAGATCTGAAAACTGTCCGGCTCTACATTGATGGTGTCAGCGTTGCCACAACAAACAAGTCAACTCTGGAGTATATCTGGGATACCAGCGAAATTGCCGATAACCGCAATCACAGTATTCATGCAACGGCTACCGATGATGCCGATAATATGGGGTTCAGCGGCCCCACTGTGGTACGGGTGGTAAGCGGCGCTCTGGCCGATACCCTGCCGCCGGTCATTAATATTGTTAATCCGGTGTCCGGATCTTCCGTTCGGGATACCGTGCATGTTTTTACTCAGGTAAATGACGACGGCTCTGTTGACCGGGTGGAATTTTATGTGGACGGTGTTCTGAAATTCACTGATAGCGAAGATCCCTATAATTTTGACTGGGATGTAACCGGTTTTGCAAACGGCACCAGCCACACTGTTTTTGCCCGCGCTTATGATGGAAATAATAACAGCGCCAGTTCCAATGTCGTTTCTGTGACCGTTCAAAAGGAAGACATTACACCCCCGACACTGATCATCTTATATCCGCCCGGCGGCAGCACCTACCAGGCAGGTGATACGGTTATTGTAACGGTTGATGCACAGGATAACGCCGGAATTGACAGGGTAGATTTTTACGTTGACGGTAATTTTCAATTCAGTGATCATTCCGCGCCATATAAATTTGAATGGGATACGGCAGGATACGGCAGCGGGCGCCAGCATTCCATTTTTATAAAGGCATACGATATTTTCGGAAATACAACCAGCCAGATTCTGAATCTGCAGGTAAATCCCTAACATTTTTTGTGCGATTATTTAGGAGGGTTGTCTTTGAAAGGGCAACCCTTTTTTTATTTCCCCTGCACCAGTTAACTCCTGACCCGCAGTTCTATTATTTAAAATATTGCATTTAAAGTCACAAATGATTTAATTTTGCTTCAACTTCATTTTGCAGGATGCTTCTTTCTACCTGAAATAAGGAACAGCAAACCCCATGCACCAAAATTGATCAAAGAAGAGGAGGCAACATGGAACAGTTCTGGAATCGGATTTTACGGGCTATTAAACTGGATTCTCAACTTTATGAAGAAGTGGAGGCGGATACTTCGGCATTGGGTCAGGCAGTGGGAGTGATTGTTCTGGCTGCCCTGGCTTCAGGTATAGCTTCCATGTCCCGCGGAGTACCGGTCTCCATATTCGGCCAAACCATTGCGGAACTAATCGGCTGGTTTACATGGTCTTTTCTGATTTTTTTAATCGGGACCAAATGGCTGCCGGAACCGCAAACCCGTTCCGATTACCCTGAGTTGCTGCGTACCATCGGCTTTGCCAGTGCACCCGGTATTCTGGCAATTGTCGGAATCATTCCCGGATTATTTTTGATTTCCCAGATTGTAACCGGCATCTGGATGCTGATTGCCACCATTATTGCAGTACGTCAGGCGCTGGATTATCAGGGAACCGGACGGGCGATAATTGTGTGCCTGATTGGCTGGATTATTTACGGCATTGTAATGGCATTGATCAGCGGAATATTCTGATAGTTTCTTTAGCCGAAATCCTTAATTGAATCAGCGGTTAAAACATAACTTTATAAAAAAAAGAACCCGGACATTCTGAATGCCCGGGTTCACTTTATCAGCAAAATTATTGTCTGATTCTATTTGTAAACACTGCGCCACCAAAGGTAATGCTTCTCTTCCAACTCATTTGCGGAGGGTAAGGCATAAAAAATCAGGTCATCACCATCGGACATCCAGAAACCATGCTTTATTTTAGAATAAGATATATAATCCAGCACTTCATTCAGGCTGATGGTTTTGGTGCGCTTTGTAGAATCTCCCGCCAGTTCCATTAACGCTACATTTAAATTCCGCGGATTTACATTGGGCAGGGGCGAAGTGGGTAAAGGCCGCGCTTCCTGATGTTTCATTACATCTTCTATATTCACATCGTACTGGGTAAAGAAAATCTTAGGTGCACCCTTCGATTCAGTTTCGCGGGTAATATATTTTCCGAAATGAATGGGGTCCAGATTGGAGGCAACCAGTAACTGCAGCGGCGATATTTCCTGGTAAATACGGATCCTTTTGGCCTGATGAAAATGGGCAAAATCCGTATCCTTTTTAAGCCCCAGAACATGGCCGTCCACTGTTACCAGGTACAGATTCATTAAACTGTTTAATCCGATGTGTTCTAAAACGCGATAGGATTTTATAAATTTCGTTTTCTTGGGCACTCCCGCTACGCCGGAATCTGTCCGTTCCAGATATTCTTCAATCATGAAATGATCATTGCGGAAATTAATATCCACTTCGGCAAAAATAACTTTGCCGGAAAAATGTTTGGGACTGCCTACAGCATAGTGGCGTCCGAATTCGCTGGGGGAAAGCTGAGAGGCGACCAGTGCTTCGTTGGGATAGAGAATCAGATAGAGATGTTTTTCCAGATGGGTCATATAAGCTCCTAAGTAAGTAGGTGTTCCAAAATTAAGCGGGCAGAATTTAAAAATACCGGAGAAGTATCGCAAGGAGTTTTGGAAGTGAGCCGGCAGGTTTTGATCAGGCTTTTCCAGTCGTGATCTGATTGATGGATCCCGGTGCTCCCAGCGTGAATCCGCTCGTGAAAACATAGCGGTCGCCTTCCTTCTGCAGGTTACGTTTTTTGGCAATATCCACAACTTCCTGCAAAATTTGCTGAAGATCAGACTGAAGCTGATGGCGCACCGGAATAACGCCCCAAACCAAAGCCAGACGGTAGTAAACATTTTCATCGGGAGTAAGCGCCAGAATATAACTGCGCGGATGGAAGGCGGCAATTGCGTTCGCTGTATAACCGCTGCGGGTAAGTGCAAAAATCAGTTTTGCTTCAATTTCTTCAGACAGAATTGCGGCCGAATGGGAAACAGCCCGTGTCGTGGAATCCCCTGTGGGTTCGTTACCGGACATTGCAGAATAAAAAGGAAATATTTTTTCGGTTTCTTCCGCAATCCGGCTCATGGTTTCCACCGCCGTCACCGGATATTTGCCCACTGCCGTTTCTTCGGAGAGCATTACCGCATCCGTACCATCAAGAATGGCATTGGCTACATCCGTTGCTTCTGCCCGCGTGGGTTTGGGGGCATCCATCATTGATTTCAACATCTGGGTGGCAGTAATCACCGGTTTGCGGGCAAAATTTGCCATTCGGATAATCTGCTTCTGAACAACCGGTACTTTTTCAATCGCTATTTCCACTCCCAGATCACCGCGGGCCACCATCAGCCCGTCGGCAGCATTTACAATGTTATCCAATTGTTTCAGCGCTTCATGTTTTTCTATTTTAGCAATGATCGGCACCTGCCGGTTGGATTTCTTCATCAACTCCCGTGTTGCTTTTACATCTTCGGCGGAACGCACAAAAGAAATGGCCAGCAGATCCACCCCCATTTTCATTCCAAAAGCCAGATCATCCTTGTCTTTTTCCGTAAGAGAGGGGATTTTAAAAGAACCACTGGGAAAATTAACTCCTTTATGGGCATATAAATTTCCACCGGTAATTACCTTGCAAAAAACCCGTGGATCTTCCACCCGCTGCACTTTCAGCTCTATTTCACCGTCGGCCAGCAACAACCGGGCACCGGGATGAACATCACCGGCAAACTGCGGATAATTTATGGCAACACGTTTTTCACTGATATTACTTTCGCGGGAGGCATCCAGCACGATTTCATCTCCGCTGTTCATTGAAAGCGGTTCACCGGGCATATCGCCTACTCTGATTTTGGGGCCGGAGAGGTCCTGCAATATTGCCACCGCCCTGTTGTTTTTTTTCCGGATTTCTTTGATATGATTGATTACTTCCCCATGTGACTGATGATCTCCATGGGAAAAATTCAGGCGGAAAACGTCCACACCGGCAGCAACCAACTTTTCGAGAATTGCCGGATCACTGCTGGCCGGTCCTACAGTCGCAACAATTTTTGTTCGGTTCATCATTATTATTTAGCCCGGATAATCAGAAGTGAACAGGTTGAACTGCTGATCAGCGCCTGCGCGGTACTGCCCAACACACCACGGGCTTCGCCGGTTTGTCCGTGCGCTCCTATAATCAGCAGATCGGCTT
>JBAPTX010000185.1:0-1596 GCA_049282375.1 Calditrichia bacterium | reverse complement strand
GGTCCGCCCCTCTTATGTGCTGAGCGGCGCCGCTATGGCGGTGGCTTCCAACGACACCGAATTGCTTAAATACCTGCAGGTGGCGGTTGACCTTTCTCCTGAGCATCCGGTGGTGATCAGCAAATTTCTGGAGAATGCCAAAGAACTGGAAATGGATGCGGTGGCAGCCGGAGGGCGGATTATAGCGGATGCGATTTCCGAGCATGTAGAAAATGCCGGGGTGCATTCCGGGGACGCCACCCTGGTTTTGCCCCCCCAGCGGACCTATCTGGAGACCATCCGTCAGATCCGGCGCATCTCCGCAAAGATTGGCGCAGCGCTGCAGATCAACGGCCCCTTTAATATTCAATTCATTGCCAAAAACAATGAAGTGAAAGTAATTGAATGCAACCTGCGGGCCTCCCGCAGTTTCCCATTTATATCAAAAATATTGAACTGCAATTTCATTCAACTGGCGACTCAGGTGATTATGGACCAGGCTGTCGAACCGCCCGGACTTTCTCTTTTTGAACCGGATTATGTGGGGGTTAAAGCACCGCAGTTTTCATTCACCCGGCTGGAAGGGGCTGACCCGGTTTCCGGTGTGGAAATGGCATCCACAGGTGAGGTGGGCTGCCTGGGAGATGATTTTGAAGAAGCATTTTTGAAGGCGCTGCTTGCGGTGGGGTACCGGCTGCCGGTAAAGTCAATTCTGATTTCATCCGGCTCCATTGAATCCAAAGCGGAATTGCTGGAAAGCGTTCGCCGGCTGCGGGAGCTGGAAATTCAATTTTATGCCACTGCCGGCACCGCCCGCTTTCTGCAGGAAAACGGCATTGAAGCCACGCCTTTATTCTGGCCGCTTGATGATAAACAACCGAATACGGTGGATTACATTAAATCAGGAAAAATTGACCTGGTCATTAATATTCCCAAAAACTACCGGCAGGAAGAACTGACAAAAGGCTTTCTGATCCGGCGGGCTGCAGCGGATAACAATATTCCTTTGATTACAAACCGCCAGTTCGCCATGCGGTTTGCCGAAGCCATTCGCCGTTTAAATGCCGGCGATCTGCAGATAAAAAGCTGGAGCGAGTATCTTCCCAATCATAGTTTTGCCGGTAAATAGAAGGTAAAAATAGGTATTTAATTCAGAATGCAAAGATGATGATAGAAACCACACCCTGTATCAGTTAAGTCAGCAGCGAACCGAAAAAATAAACCATGACATAGTATTTTTGAATTCCGGCCGGCCTTTCCTGATAAAATAAAAATGAGCAGTGAAGGCCAAAATGCTGCCGGCAACCTACGGCAAAAAAAACAGTCCCGCAGACCTTTGCTGATAAACCAACAATAATCCCTATAAAATAACCAACAGTAAAACAAAATGAATCAGCAGAAATGTGCGGATCCCTACCGCTCTTTTGAATAAATTCCATTCCTGCCACAGGCCGGATCAATTCCATGGTTGATTAAGAAGATTGCGTTTATCAGGTAAAGCCAGAAAAGAACGGATTCCATCTATTTACCATTTCCCGGATTTTGTTTTTACTCCGGGGGCGGAATTACGGCTTTTTCATAAACAAGTCATAGCTTTGGCCGCAGACAGAGCCGAAC
>JBAPTX010000184.1:0-3649 GCA_049282375.1 Calditrichia bacterium | reverse complement strand
GTTCTGCAAATCCAGGTGGCCATCCAGATCGGCATAAACAACATTCGGCCGGGCCAGCGCAAAGTGCAAACCGGCGGCAATGGCCAGCCCGGATTCATCCATACACCCGACCATTACTTGCAGTCCGGCGGAACAGGCCACTGCATTTATCTGCAGTGCTTCGGCAATACCGCCCAAGGGGGATCGCCCAGCACTCCGTCTTTGGAAAGGTGAGCGGTGCGGGCGTACCACTCCAGGCTTCCCTGTGTACTGAAATTCAGATACTGAATGGAAAAATTGGAAACAAAGGCTTTGGCCCGGTCCATTTGCACCAGGCAGGGCCGCACTGCCAGTGAAGTGGATGTTCCCATTTCCGCGGTAAGCCGTTTTTCCTTCAGCGTCACCGGCCCTGCCTCCAGCCGGTCAAAAACCTGCACTGGTCCAAATACGGGTGATGAGTTTCGATTCATACCGATTCTGCTTTTCCTGAGTTTTTGGTTATTACGGCATCTTTCAACGGCCTGGATTTGGCGCAGGGGTCATTTACCTGAATTATTGCCGATGCGCTCCCGCACATAAGTCTCGATTTTTCCGATATAACCTTCTCCGGCTGTAAAAACCACAACCTGATAATCGCGTTGATCTCCGTTGTCTGCCACCACCTGAATCCGCGGCTCTTTCAGGGGAGATGCCCAGGGTGAATTCATGACCGCCAGCCGGATTTTTTCTCCGGCCTGCGCGGGTGAAATGTTTGCAGGAAGGGACAAGCGGAATTGCCCGGATTCCTGTACCTCCGCTGCTTTTTGCTGCCGCCGCACCTGCCCCGCCAGGCGGCTGTAAGGAACGGAAGCCAATTCTCCCTCACCGGTTTCAATCTGAAGGGAAAGATGCCCGATACTGACCACTTTCCCCTCCAGATTCTCCAGTTGAATCTGTTCGCCGGGCTTCAGGGATTCCGCCAGCTTGAAAATCATTCCGGCGATAAAATCCCGGCCGGCATACCAGAATACCGCTCCCAGCCCCAGCAGCAGGACGAAAACGGCCAGCGGTAAATAAAACTGGGGTGTTTTAAAAATATGCCGCAGCGACCATAAAAGAAAATACAGCCAGACCAGCGATTCCACTAACGGCAGAAATCTCAGCAGAGTCTGGCGGAGGCTTCTACGCATTTTAAGGGAATACACAGCTCTCCTTAAAAGCCGCAGCGCTAGATAAAGTAAAATGGAAACAATTAAAAGGCCCAGCAATCCCCATTGGGAAATTTCCAGTCGTGAAAGGGTATTCACAGCATCCGCCTTTCCTTTAATTTATCCACCAGAAAGGGGTGAAGGTAGGGATCGGTTTCCAAAACGCCAGCCCTGTTTTCAGTAATTAATCCGCTGCGTTTCAGCTTTGCAACCTGCGGCTGCAGCTCGGCCTGTTCCAGCCCGGTAATGCGCAATAGGCGCTGCACGGAAAGCCGGCGGTGCAGAACAAGGGTGGATAACAGGATCATCCAGTCATTATCCAGATCATCCAGCGGCGCCAGCGAAGGCATCTGCGGCTGATGAAGGAACAGGCGGTTTTCACTTATTTTATCAATTAAGCTGATCCAGATATGCAGCGCCACTCCAACATTACCGCGGGAGATATTAAAAATTTCGCCGAAAAGGCGGGCCTGCCGGAATCCCGAAATCCTGCCTTCCGCCTGGCCTTTATATTCCAGCAGTAAGCCGCTGGAAGCGTGGCGCAGCATAATGACTTCTTTCAATTCTTCCGCATCCATGGGGGAACAGGGAAACACGCCCAAAAAATGATCTTCAATTTTCCGCACCCGGTTTATAAAATTATAGGCGTAAAGATTCATATTGATGATAAAAAAGCAGCGATGCGACCAGGTATCCATCATTTCCATCAAAAAATCAATCACTTCCCAGCCTTGCGGACTGCGTTCCCACCAGGATTCCAGATCATTAAAAATGAAAACACTTCCGGCCGGCGCCGCTTCGAAAAGCTCCGCCGCCGTCCCCCGCATGTTCAGGCTTCTGGAAAGAGCATCTTCAAAGGCGGATAATTCAATATCGCCGGCGGGCGGCGGGTTAATTACAAAGAACGGCTGGCGGTTACTGTAACGAATTGCCAGCATGTTGCTGATGGTGCTTTTACCGCTGTTGGTTTCTCCCGTAATTAAAAGACCGCCGGCATAACCTTCTTTATAGCGACGAAAGGCGGCATCCGCTTTTTCCGATTCCTGCACGCGGTTAACGCGGAATTCCTGCCCGATGAGCGGTTTGCCCAGATATAGCTGCCGGTAAAACAGGGGCAGGGATTTGAGTATGGAGGGTTTCGGATGAAGGGCTTCCGCTAAACTCAGCATTTTGTCCATACGGGAATATCCATTGCCGCCGCTGAGCCCGATCTGTTTCGCCAGTAAAACACCCTGACTTTTGCGGTAGTAAATACGGACCAGCAAGTTTTTAAAGGAAGACTGAATCCTGCTGCGGGTTGTTTCCACCCGCGTAAGCATTTTTCGACCTTCGCGTACCCGGATATACTGACCGACACGCGCCGCTGAATGCATCATCACATAGGGATTCATTTTTTCAAACAAATCTTTCAGCAGCTTGTCCATAAACTGCTGCAGATTTTCCTGCAGTCCGTGTACTTTATTCAGTTCAGCGGAAATCCGTTTCAGGCTGTCGTTGGCGATACTGCGGATGAGTTCAAGACTTTCTGCGGTATCAGGTGATTCCTCCCGTGCCAGATTTGAAATCTGAAACTGCATCAGCCGCCGGATATCCTGCGATTCATCCAGAGACTGCTCCAGATTCTGCGAGAATTGATCAAACTCGCTCTGCAGCGGTTCCAGCAGCGCGGTATCCAGCAGGTAATCCATTAATCTGCGCAGGGCCAGGGTCAGTGCTTCCAGCTCCTGGAAAGGCTGTTCCTCCAGCCGCTGGTAAAATTCTTCAGCAACAATAACCACTTCATCGGGTAATTCCGCCGCTGCTTCCCGCAAATCAGCCCGTAATGCCTGCACATCCGCCCGGAAAGGCTTACCGGCGGAAAAGTGTGGATTGGTTTTTCGTTCAAGACTTTGCGATGGATTTTCTGCCAGTTCCTGCAACTCGGTTCCGGTTTTTTGCAGTGCCGCCACCGGATTGTTTTCAATACTCAGCAGTACCTCGGTTTCAAATTTCTGAAAAATGGTTTTCAGCCTGTTTTGAAAACCCAGAATGCGGATTTCGAATACGGTAAAATTGGTCAGCAGCGATTTGTTTTCTGACCAGCGCTGTGGAATCTCGCTGAGCGCTGACTGATCTGCCGAAGAAGCATGCGGAATTTTTTTAATGCGGCGGTTTACATCAATATGCCCGGATTCGGCAACCATTTCCTGCAGAACTGCCCGGCCGTCTTTTAGCAGATTTACATAAACGGCAGTTAATTCCTGCTGCCGCTCTTGCCGGAGCTGATCAATCTTTTCAGTAATTTTCTGATGAAGTTCATTCACAACGCCGGCTTCAATTGTTCCTGTTTTCAAATGGTTTTCCAACACCCCGAGACTGTCCCGCATGGCGCCCAGTAACTTCTGCAAATTGGAGAAAAGGCGATAGCTGCCCAAGGCTGCCCTTTCCAGATTTTCCCGGAGGGATTGATGCAGGCGGGTCCGGAAAATACGGCGGTACAAAGC
>JBAPTX010000183.1:0-8285 GCA_049282375.1 Calditrichia bacterium | reverse complement strand
GTAGTGGATGATGCCCAGTATTATCTGGCAGAATCTCATTTCAAAAATGAAGAATATCTGATTGCGGCTTCTGAATATCAGAAACTGGTGGACGACTATCCGGAAAGTCCCTATGTGGAAGAAGCTTATTATAAAATGGGATTGAGTTATATGGAAATATCTCAGCGCCCGGCGCTGGATCAGGAATATACCCTGAAGGCCTTGCGGCAGTTTCAAAATTTTATTGAAGCTTATCCCAACGGGGATTTGCAGGATGAAGCGCAGGAACGGATTGATCAGCTCCGCTCCAAACTGGCAAAAAAGCAGTTGATGGGCGCTAACGTTTACCGCAAAATGGGAATAAATGACGCCGCCGTAATTTACTATGATATTTTGCTGGAAAAGTATTACGATACCCCATGGGCGGATGATGCCATGTTTTATAAAGGCGTCTGTTTAATGAAGATGGATAAATTCGAAGAGGCGCTTACCACATTTTCTGCTTTAGAAGCGAAATATCCGGATAGCGAATTTGCCGATAAAGCCCGGGCGCGCATAGAAACTATACAGGACAAATTGGTAAAACTTTCTGATTCGAACAGTCAATGAAAAAGATTGGAATATTCGGGGGCACCTTCGACCCGGTACATAACGGGCACTTGATTATTGCCGAATTTCTTCGGGATGAACTGAAACTGCAGGAGATCTGGTTTATTCCGGCAAAGGTACACCCGCTTAAAGAAAACAAAACCATCAGCAGTGCCGCCGACCGCCTGCAAATGCTGGAAATGGCCGTGGAAAACAACTCTTGTATGAAAGTCTCAACCATCGAACTGGAACGGCAGGGTACCTCCTACACGATTGACACCCTCAATGCGCTGAAGCACCAAAATCCCGACTGCCAGTTTTATTTTTTTATGGGAATGGATAATATAAATGAACTGCACCAGTGGAAAAACGGGCTGGAGCTGGTGCAGCAGTGCCGGATGATTGCCTTTGGCCGCCCCGGGTTTCAGCCCAGGGATTCGGCCAAACCGTACCTGCCGCATATTCAGTTCGTACATGTGCCTTTACTGGAAATATCTTCCACTTTTATCCGGCAGCGCTGGAAAGCGGATCATTCTATCCGCTACCTTGTCCCGGCGGTGGTGGAAGCGTACATAAGAGATCAAAAATTGTATAAATAAGGCTGGAAAATAAGCCTTGCAAAAAAAAAGGTATCCATTTAAATTCGCAGGTTAAATGGAAAAACACTGGAGGATGGATGAATTTTCAGGAGATTAAACAACTGATCAAAGTGGTGGAAAAGAGCGATATCGGAGAAATCGAGATTGTGGAAGAAGGGCACAGTATTCGAATTTCCAAAAACAGCAGCTATGCCCAATCCCATTCACCTGCTGCACCGGTTGCTCCTCCCCCGCAAAATACCCCGACTGTTCAGCAACCGTCAGAACAGGCGGCAGATTCCTCCGCAAAACAACAAACTCCGGAAAAGATCAGTGCTAATCTGGAAGAAGTCCGTTCACCCATGGTGGGCACTTTTTATCGTGCGCCCGCACCTGATGCCGATCCTTATGTGGAAGTAGGAGATACAGTGAAGGCGGGGCAGACACTTTGTATTATTGAAGCCATGAAACTGATGAATGAAATTCAGGCGGAAGTGAGCGGTAAAGTGGAAAGTATTCTGGTTGATAACGCCCAACCTGTGGAATTTGACCAGGTACTGTTCCGGATTGAAAAAGCCTGATATTTTGATGCGAAAGGGGTTTTTTGTTTGTTTGATAAAGTACTGATTGCCAACAGGGGTGAAATTGCCATCCGTGTTATACGAGCCTGTAAAGAATTAGGAATTAAAACAGTAGCGATCTATTCCACTGCCGATGCAGAAGCTTTGCATACTGTTTTTGCAGATGAAGCTGTTTGTATTGGACCTGCCCAAAGCAGCAAAAGCTATTTAAATATAACCCGAATTATCTCTGCCGCCGAAATTACCGGCGTGGATGCCATCCATCCGGGGTATGGCTTCCTTGCGGAAAATGCCGAATTTGCGGAAATGTGCAACTCCAGCGGGATTACCTTTATAGGTCCCTCTCCGGAAGTGATCCGCAAAATGGGCGATAAAGCCGCTGCAAAGGAAGCAATGGCCGAAGCCGGTGTCCCGGTTATCCCCGGCAGTGACGGCGTTGTTGAAAATGAAAAAACGGCAGTGGAAATTGCCAGTGATATGGGATTTCCGGTTATTTTGAAAGCAGTTGCCGGCGGGGGCGGAAAGGGGATGCGCATTGTCCGTAATCCGGAAAGTCTGGCAAATCATTTTATGATGGCCCGTGCGGAAGCCGAAGCCGCTTTCGGGAATTCCGGTTTATATCTCGAAAAATATATTGAAAACCCGCGCCATATTGAAATTCAGGTGCTGGGCGACCAGCATGGAAATATTGTGCATTACGGGGAGCGTGAATGTTCCATTCAGCGGCGCCATCAGAAATTGATCGAAGAAGCACCCTCTCCGGTGGTAACAGAAGAAGTCCGGAAGAAAATGGGTGATGCCGCCATCAAAGGATCGGCTCACGTCGGATATTACAGCACCGGTACTATTGAATTTTTAATGGATAAAGACCGCAATTTTTATTTTATGGAAATGAACACCCGGATTCAGGTGGAGCATCCGGTAACGGAGATGGTTTATAATGTGGATTTGATAAAAGAACAGATCAGGGTCGCCACCGGCGAAAAACTCCGCCAGAAACAGTCCGCCATTAAACCGATGGGCCATGCCATTGAGTGCCGCATCAATGCGGAAAACCCGCATAATAATTTTATCCCCAGCCCGGGCAGAATCACTTCTGTTTATCAGCCCGGCGGCCCCGGAACACGGGTGGACACGCATATCTATGCTTCATATACCATTCCGCCGTATTATGATTCACTGATGGGCAAACTTATTGTGCACGGAAGCACCCGCAGCGAAGCCATCAGCCGCCTGAACCGGGCTCTTGATGAATTTGTGGTGGAAGGAGTTTATACCACCATCCCTTTCCATAAAGCGGTGATAAATACGCCGGAATTCCAGAAGGGAGAATTTGATACCCATTTTATAGAAAATATTTACAACAAGTTACTGACCTAAAAAAAGTAGCGGAGGCAAGTGAAATGCAGATACCTGAAAACCTGAAGTATACCAAAGATCACGAATGGACAAGAATTGAAGATGATGTGGCAACCATCGGCATCACGGATTTTGCGCAGGGCGAACTGGGCGACATCGTGTTTGTGGAATTGCCCGAAGTAGGGGATGAAACTGTGAAGGGCGAAAGCTTTGGAACGATTGAAGCAGTGAAGGCGGTTTCCGATATGTTTGCACCGCTGTCCGGCGAAGTGATCGAGGTGAATGATAAATTAAATGATGAACCGGAAACCATCAACAAAGATGCATATGGTGAAGGATGGATCATCAAAATTAAAATGAGCAATCCTTCCGAAGCAGATGAGCTGCTGGATAAAAAGGGATATGAGGAATTGATCTAGTTTCAGGATGTATTCAGCTTACTTACACTTGAATATCTGTTCAAAGGAAATTGAATAATCTGAGGTTGATGAATGGCTTTTATTGCAAATTCAGAGAAGAACCGCCGGGAAATGCTGCAGGAAATCGGCATCGGCAGTTTTGAGGAATTGATTGAGTACATCCCGGCAAACCTTCGTTTAAAGGAAAATCTGGAAATACCCCGGGCGCTGTCCGAACTGGAAATAACTCGTTTAATGCAGGAGTTGAGTGAAAAGAACGTAAGCGGTGTTTCTTTTCTGGGGGGCGGAGCATACGATCATTTTGTGCCGGCAGTGGTGCGGCATATCCTCTGGCGCTCGGAGTTCTACACCGCCTACACCCCTTATCAGGCGGAAGTCAGCCAGGGGACGCTGCAATCCATTTATGAATACCAGAGCATGATTGCCCGTCTGACCGGTATGGAAGTGGCAAATGCTTCCATGTACGACGGCGGTTCGGCGCTGGCGGAAAGCGTTTTGATGGCTTCGGGCCACACCCGGCGAAAAAAAGTGCTGATTGCCGAAAATATTAATCCCTTCTATTATGATATTATTAAAACTTATACACGGGATCAGCAGATAGAACTGGTCGGAGTTCCCCTGCAGAATGGGTTACTGGATCAGCAAAAACTGGCGGAGCTGCTGGACGAGCAGACTGCAGCGGTGGTGGTTCAGAACCCCAATTACTACGGACTGATTGAGGAGTTAAGCGGGCTTGGCGGGCGCATCCATGAAAAGCAAGCGCTCTTTATTCAATTTGTGGATGCGGTTTCATTGGGGATTTTAAAAACACCCGGAGAAACCGGAGCGGATATTGTGGTAAGCGAAGGGCAGGGCTTCGGTAATAATCTGAATTTCGGCGGCCCTTATCTGGGCATTTTTGCCGCCCGTAAATCGCTGATCCGCAAAATGCCCGGCCGCATTGTGGCTTTAACGAATGATGTGGACGGGCGGCAGGCTTTTGTAACCACCCTGCAGACCCGGGAGCAGCACATCCGCCGTGAAAAAGCCACCAGCAACATCTGCACGAATTCACAGCTCTGCGCACTGGCTGCCGCAGTTTACCTTTCTCTGCTGGGCCGCAGCGGCCTCCAGAAAACAGCAAAACAGTGCCTGCAGAAAAGCCATTACCTGGCGAAGGAAATCAGTAAACTTCCCGGATTCGAGCTGAAACATTCCGGACATTTTTTTAAAGAATTTGTGGTGAAAACACCGGTTGAACCGAAAATAATTATTGATAAGTTAGCGGACCGCCATATCTTCGCCGGGATTGATCTTCAGAAAGTAAATATGGGAGAGGGCCTGCTTGTTGCTGTTACCGAAAAGAGAACCCGGGAAGAAATGGACCGTTTTGTCCGGGAATTAAGCAATTTGAATTAAAAGGATTTATGGTATGGCAAAAGTTCTCCTGGTGGATGACAACGAAGACATGCTCGATACACTGGATCATCTTTTCCGCTTTTATGATTTCGAAGTGGAAAAGGCCGCAAACGGGAAGGAAGGCATTGAGGCTGCCGAATCAGTGCGCCCGGATTTAATTATTCTTGATGCGTTGATGCCGGTACTGAACGGGTTTGACGCCTGTAAATTTTTAAAAAACAATCCTAAAACAAAAGATATCCCGGTCATTTTCCTTTCCGCCAATTATGTGGAGGAAGAGCACCGGGTAATGGGGCTGGAGCTTGGGGCGGACGATTATATTCTTAAGCCGTTCAATGCCAAAGAGCTGATTACGAAATCCAAATCCCTGCTTCACAAGAAAAAACTGATCGAGCGGCTGCGCCGCGATAATCAGCAATTGCTGGAAGAACATGATTTATTCCAGAAAGAGCTGGAACAGTTGCGAAAAAAAACCAGCGATATGGAAGCTGCCCAGTTTAATGATTCTCTTACCGGTTTGTATAATCTGGAGTTCATCAGAAAAAAGCTTGGGGAAGAGCTGGAAAGGGCCAAACGCTACCAGACCGAACTTTCGCTGGTGGGCGTGGATGTCGATTTTTTCCATAAAGTGAATGATATGTTCGGAGAGCAAACGGGCGACTATATTTTAATGCGCATCGCCAATGTAATACTGAATAACACACGCCACACCGATGTGGTAGCACGGGTGCCGGAAAGCAACCGTTTTCTGATTATTCTTCCCCATACTGACGAGACCGGCGCTTTTTACGAAGCAGAGCGTATCCGCTCCGCGATTGATCAGACTACCTTTTTTGATCAGAATTTTTATGAACTGAAAAAACTTTCGCCTAAGCGGAAGCAGAATTATCAGCATATTACCGCCAGCACCGGTTTGGTGGAACTGGATATAAGTTCGGTGGAAACGCCGGAAGGGGCGCTGCAGTTGGTGATTAAAACACTCGAAGTGGCAAAAACCAGCGGCCGTAATCAGACAGTCCGCTTTTCCAAAATTGGCAGCGAATAAATTCATACAGAGGAACGGTGATGTACAAACAATTAATTTTCCAAATGGAACGCGAGTCGGTAGAAAAGAATTATTTACCTGAGCTGGAATTTGAAGAACAGCCGTTGCAGGAACTGCTGCCGGAATCCATGCGGCGCAGCGATGCCCCGGATTTGCCGGAAGTGGCCGAGAATGAAGTGGTACGCCATTTTGTAAATATATCGAACCTGAACCACCATGTGGACAAGGGATTTTATCCGCTGGGTTCCTGCACCATGAAATACAATCCGAAAATAAATGAAGATGTAACCGCCATGCCCGGCTTTGCCGGTCTGCACCCCATGCAGCCGGAAAAGAGCGTACAGGGTGCACTGCAGATTATGTATGAACTCCAGGAAATTTTAAAAGAAATTTCGGGGATGCCGGGAATTACCCTGCAGCCTGCCGCCGGCGCCCACGGCGAGCTGACCGGCTGCATGATGATCCGTAAATATCATCTGAGCCGCGGTGAAAACCGCACCAAAATGCTGGTGCCGGACAGTGCCCACGGCACCAATCCCGCCTCGGTTGCCATTGCCGGGATGCACTCGGTGACCATAAAAAGCACCACAGAAGGTCTGGTGGACCTTGATGATTTAAAATCAAAGCTGGATGACAACGTGGCCGGGCTGATGCTGACAAATCCCAGTACGCTGGGCATTTTTGAGCGGCAGGTCAGCGAAATATCGCGGCTGGTGCATCAGGCCGGCGGTCTGATGTATATGGACGGGGCCAACCTGAACGCGCTGGTGGGCATTACCCGCCCCGGCGATATGGGGTTTGATGTGCTGCACATTAACCTGCATAAAACATTTGCGGTTCCCCATGGCGGCGGCGGGCCCGGTTCAGGGCCGGTTACCGTCAGCGGTCGGCTGCTGGATTTTCTGCCGGTCCCGGTGGTCGGCAAAAAAGGAGAGCGTTATTTTCTGGATGATGAAATTCCGCAGTCCATCGGCCGCATGATTACCTTTTACGGCAATTTTGCCGCCCTGCTGCGCGCTTATGTTTACATCCGCATGCACGGCCCGGAGGGATTGAAGGCGATCAGCAAAAATGCCATTATCAATGCCAACTATTTATTGAAAAAAATAGGGCATTACCTTGAGCTTCCCTACAAAACCCGCCCCATGCACGAATTTGTCCTCAGCGGTGAACCGCTGGTGCGGTCGCATGGTGTAAAAACCATGGACATTGCCAAGCGGCTGCTGGATTACGGCGTACATGCGCCTACCGTTTACTTTCCGCTGGTGGTTAAGGAAGCGCTCATGATCGAACCCACCGAATCGGAAAGCCGCCAGATGCTGGATTATTTCGCAGAGGTATTCGGGAAAGTCATTGAGGAAGCCGAATCCAATCCTGCTAAAATAAAAGAAGCGCCCTTTACCACACCGGTCAGAAGGGTGGACGATCTGCGGGCGAATAAAGAACAGAATGTCTGTTTCGGCTGCGATTAGAAAATACTAAAAAATTTCTGCTGAAAAAAAGCCCTGCCTTCATGGCAGGGTTTTTTAATATGGGCATCCGCTCGTCTCGATAAAATTCCTCCGGAATCACTCGACGAGCGGGTTTGCCGGTTGCTGAGTGTTTGCGGAGCAAACATATCGAAGCAACCGCTTAAAGACAACAATCCCAAACGGCAAAATACCTCCCGGCAAAGCTTTACCCAAAAAAGCAAAAAGATGTTAATGAGGCAGATGATTCTATTCCGGTGAACCGGCCTGTTAATGCAATGCCCCCGGCGGAAGATCCGCCGGAGGCATGATTTAAAAAATGAGTATCCGGATTTTTGCAGATCACTTCAGCAGAGTCATCCGGCGAATGGATTGGTATTCACCGGCCCGCAGTTCATAGAAATAGATACCCGAGGCCAGGCTCATCCCGTCAAAATTAATCTCGTACTCTCCTGCGGCAAGCGGCTCATTCAGCAGCGTTGCGACTTCCTGTCCGATTAAATTGTAAACTTTCAGGGTAACCAGATCTTTTCCCGGCAGCGAAAAGCGGATCAACGTTGCCGGATTGAAGGGATTGGGATAATTCTGTTCCAGAGAAAAAACGCTGCTGACCTGTGTGCGGTCATCCTGCAAAGAAGTGAGCGGTGAAAAAGGAACCACCATTCCGTCCGGCAGGGCAGCCAGAATCTGAAAGGATTCTCCGTTCTGGTTGGCCATGGGATTCAGGAATCCCGAAGCGAACACCACGGCAGCGCCGCCGCCGAGGCCGGAGAGGTCAGCCTGAAAAGAGGCGACCACGGTGTTGTTGTCATTTGCCGGCGTCACATCCAGGGTGTAGCTGGCCGGGGGCACGCTGATGTAGCCGGTGA
>JBAPTX010000182.1:0-6769 GCA_049282375.1 Calditrichia bacterium | reverse complement strand
CCGCCGCTTTCCGCATAAAAGGGAGTTTCATTTAATACCAGGTGATAATGCCCGTTTTTCCGGGCGAATTTACATACATCCGTTTCGGTTTCTATCTTTTCATAACCCACAAAAACCGAACTGTGTGGGCAATGCTTCAACACATTCCAGTTTTCAACATGATCAAATCCGGCAGTAAAGGCACCCGCCTTGCGCGCACGTTCCCGCTGTTTTTCCATTTCCCGGTCAAACCCTTCTTCATCCAGTGTCATATTCTGTTCATCCGCCATAACACGCGTTAAATCCAGCGGAAATCCAAAGGTATCGTATAAACGGAAGGCCTCTTCCCCGGGAATGACACCGCACTTTTCTTTCTTCAATTGTGTAATTAATTCTTCAAACAGCTCTATTCCGCGGTCCAGTGTTTTATTGAAACTTTCCTCTTCACTGCGGATTACTTCTTTAACATGATTTTGCCTTTCTCTTAATTCAGGATAGGCATTGCCCATTATTGCTGCAACTTTTTCCACCAACTGATACATAAACGGCTGGTGCAATCCCAGCTTGCGGCCGTACCGAGCTCCCCGGCGCAAAATCCGGCGCAGCACGTAGCCTCTTCCTTCATTGGAAGGTAATGCACCGTCGGTTATGGAAAAAGTGAGCATCCGTATGTGATCGGCAATGACCCGCAGGGCAATTAACTGTTCATTACTGATTTCTTCAACATCCAATCCGGCAACATCGGCGGCTTCTTTGATAAGCGGACGAAAAAGGTCCGTTTCATAATTGGAGCGCACCCCCTGCAGCACCGCCACAATTCTCTCAAAACCCATTCCGGTATCCACATGACGGGAGGGCAGCGGATGCAGAGTTCCGTGATCATCGCGGTTATACTGAATAAATACAAGATTCCATAATTCAATAAACCGGCCGCAGTCCCCGTTTACCTGACAGGTGTGCTTTTCCAGGTGTTTTTTGTCGCAGTAATTTTCCCCCAAATCAATATGAATTTCCGAACAGGGACCGCAGGGACCTGTCTCACCCATTTCCCAGAAGTTATCCTTTTCCCCGAAACGGAGCAGTTGCCCAGGATTAACATTGGTTTCCTGCTTCCATAACTCTTCAGCTTCATCATCATCACGGAAAACGGTTGCCCACAACTGCTCGGGCGGCAATTCCCATTTTTCAGTTAAAAGCTGCCAGGCCCAACGGATGGCTTCTTTTTTATAATAGTCGCCGAAAGACCAGTTGCCCAGCATTTCGAAAAAGGTATGGTGATAGGTATCATGTCCCACTTCTTCCAGATCATTATGTTTTCCGCTGACACGAATACATTTTTGAGAATTCACGGCACGTGAATAGGGGCGGCTGCCCTGTTCAAGAAACACATCCTTGAACTGATTCATTCCCGCATTGGTGAAAAGCAGGGTAGGATCGTTCTGTGGACTAACCGGTGCACTGCGGACAAAGGTATGTTTTTTATCTTCAAAAAATTTTATAAATTCCTGCCGAATTTCACTTGATGTTTTCACCTGATGAACCGCCATTTTATTAAAAATGAGTTGTTAAATAATAAAGCAGGGCTAATTTAAAACCGGCATCCTTCCAAATCCAATGACAAATGAGACTATTGTTCCGGATTTTGCCGCAGTCCTAAATAAGGTGAGTTCGGGATAATGCATAAACCACTCTTCTATAAGGTCAGAGGGTCTAAAAACCTAAAACTGTCATGGTGAGTTTGCCGAACCCATGACAAAACCGTGCCGGACTCTGTTAAATCGAATTACGTTGAACATGAAAATATGTGTGAAAGACGAAGTTGATTTTTCTATCAGTGAATTTACTGGAATTTAATATAATCGAAAGGGGCTGCTGCCGGACAACTGGACAGCGCTTTGAAAATTTAAGGTTAACGGAATATATTTTTCGGTGCAGCCTTGCCGGATTTATGTGCCAGGATTTGCCGCACCTTCAATGCCAGTTCGCGAAGCCGGTAAGGTTTGGGCAAAACACCGTCCAATTGAACATCCTCCGGTATCATCTGATTTCGTTCCACTTTACCGGTTGACAACAGCATGCGAAGGTCCGGGTCCAGTTCTTTCAGCCGCCGGATGGTTTCAATTCCATTCATCCCCGGCATTACCATATCCACAATTGCCAATTGGAATTTTTCCCGGGCATGCTCAACAATTTTTAAACCTGCAGACCCGCTGGATGCAGTTTCCGCCCGGTAACCGAGGGACATCAAAATTTCGCTGATCGAATCCCGGATCATTTCTTCATCATCAATCACCAGTATCTTTTCGGTGCCGGTTAACAAGGTACGGCTTGCTTTTTCCGAGGGTTTTAATTCCTGCTGGCCGCCACCGGGCAGATACAAGTAAAAAGTGGTTCCCCGGCCTTCCTGGCTGCTGACCTCCACATGGCCGTTATGGCTTTGCATAATGCCATAGACGACCGATAAACCCAAACCGCTGCCCTGCCCAACACCTTTTGTAGTAAAAAATGGATCAAAAATTTTAGGCAGATTTTTTTGTTTTATTCCGCACCCTGTGTCTGTCATGCTGATACAGACATACTTTTTCACCGTTCCATCCCCGGTATGAGGCGCATACTCTTTTAAAGCTGTTTTAATAGTTATTTTGCCGCCTTCGGGCATCGCATCGCGGGCATTTACCGCCAGATTTATTAATACCTGGTTTAATCTGGTTTCATCCGCCTGCACACTTGGGAGGTGTTCATCCAGATCCAGGATAATTTCATACTCTTTTCCCAGTGTCCGTTTAAGCATAACCGTAAGTCCGGAAATTAAACTGTTGATAGAAATTGTTTTCTCCTGAATATCCTGATTTCGGGAAAACATCAGCAACTGGCGGGTTAAGTCGGCGGCACGCTGGGCGGATTCCGCAATAATATCGATGCGGCGGATCATCCTTTCATTTACCCCGGAATCTTCTCTCAATAAATCCGTGTTGGGCAAAATAATACCTAAAATATTGTTAAAGTCATGGGCGATGCCGCCCACCAGCGTACCCAGGCTTTCCATTTTCTGCAATTGCACTACCTGCTGCTGGGACAACTGCAAATCAGAAAGAGCTTTTTCTAAACTTCCGGCCTTTTCTTTAAGAGCATGCACCAGGTAAAAATTATCAAGCAGTATTGCTGCCTGATTAGCCAGCGTCCGCAGCAGATGAACATCTTCAACTCTCAATGAAGGAAGAGACCTTTTAATAAAAACAATTACGCCAAAGCGGTATTCTTTCTCGCTGACAGGTACCGCCATTACTGACAAATCGGGATCTTCCGGTAAACCCAGCACTTCCAGATTCAGACTGTTAAGCTGGTTATGCTGCAAAACAAAGGGTTCATTTTCCCGGTATGTTTTCCATATTATGTTATGGTTTTCTGAAATATTATGTTGAACGCGCTGCTGAATTTCAGCCGGGTAAGATATGGAAGAAATCAGATGCTGATGGTCCTTTTCCCATAAATAAATCAGGGATTCATCCGCCTCCAGCAGCCGTGCGCCTTCTTCCAGCAATTTTTTCAGGATTACATTAGCAGTTCCGGAGCGCATCATATCCTGACTGATGCGGATAAGCTGAGACAGCCGGTGAGCATTTTTTTTGTTAATGCTGCTTAATCTTTCCAGCTCGGTGGTTTTACCGGACAACTCATCGTTTATTCGCTGCAGTTTGGTCTGGTTGTGCAGAATTTCCCGCTGAATATCTATCTTTTCGGTAATATCAATAATTGCAAAAATAATGTTTTTAAGATCATTTTCATCAGTATGGTGGCTGGCGATATTCAGTTCGGCCACTTTACTGTTTTCTTCTCCGAGCCGTATAGTGGTAACGAAACCCTTAACATTCATTTTTTGCTTTACAATGCGTTCAAATATGGCCTTTAAATCATCCGGCTGGAAAAAATTTTCAAGTTTAAGATTAACGAGTACAGAACGCTCCATTCCAAAAAAGCTGCTGGCACTCTCGTTGGCTTCATTAATATTACCATTAACATCGGCAATTAATATGGGAATAGGGCTAAGTTGAAAGAGGGTTTCCAGGTATTTTTTGGATTGGCCCAATTCCCGCAAGTTCTGATCCAGGTTATCAGACAACTGATTCAGGGCACGGGCCAAATGTGCGATTTCATCATTTCCCTTCTCAGGCAACCGGAGTTTCATCGCCGTTTCTTCCGGTGAATAATTTTGAATATGGCTGGCTGCATTTTCCAACGGCCGTGAAATGGCCCGGGATAGGAAATAAGTCAAAATTACTGAGATTAAAACCAAAAAGCTGCCCCAAACCAGCAGATTCCATTGCTGCGCGGCTATTTCTCCCCGGATGCGGTTCAGATGAAAACCAATCACCAGTTCACCCTGTAAAACATCATTATAAAACAAGGTTTGTTTTACCAGCAGGTAATTTGCGAAGTACTGCAGCGTTTCGCCTGAATCGAGAAATGAATTGATCAGTGTTAAATTATTTTGAAAATGATAACCGGAGATCACGCTGTCTCCCGCATCCCGTAAAAAAACGAAAGCAACATCAGGGTCTTCAGTCAATCCTTCTAAAATCGGGCGAATGGCATTGTTTCTTTGGGAAAATAGAGCGATCCCCAGTCCGGAGGCAGCAGTATGGGAAAGGCCTGTCGCTTTTATCTGAAGGCTTTTTTCAAAATGGCGGTTGATCTGAGGAATTACCAGCAGGTAGTAAGCCAGAGACAGCACCCCAATAATTCCGATTGTCAGCAGCCAAAGTTTCTGCGAAATTTTTAATTTTTTCACGTGTTCTCAAAAATAATTCGGCGATATTTGCGCCGGAAATGTATTACTCTATGGTAAAAGATCGTCTTTATATGTGGGAACGCAAATCAGCAATTATTTGTTTTCGGCAATTCGTGAGCGCTGATTTAATAATATATCCTGCAACGTTTTTGCAACCTGATTAATGCTGTACGGCTTTTTAAGGAATCCAACCAATCCCTGAATTATTTCATCGTTACTGGGTCCGTCATCAAAACCGCTGGTAAAGATGATTTGCAGAGCGGGATTGATTTTACGTAATTCCAGAGCAGTGGTTCTGCCATCCATACCCGGCATCCGCAAATCAATTATCGCCACGTCAATTTCGCTGGCATGTTCTCTAAAGAAGGAAACCGCTTTCCGGCCGCCTTCTTTTTTCCAGACACGATATCCTAAAAATTCAAGAATATCGGACAAAATATTCAGAACATATTCTTCATCATCCACAAGCAGCAACCGGATATCTCCCGGCTCAAAGGGTAAATCCCCTTGCTTAATTTTTTCATTTGGCTCAACCTGCGAAATGGGAAAATAAATATCAAATCGGGTCCCTTTGTCCGGTTGGCTGTCCAGCTCCACATGCCCTTTCATGCTGGTGACAATGCCGTATACAACCGATAGCCCAAGCCCGGTACCTTTGCCCACTTCTTTGGTGGTAAAAAACGGATCAAAAATTTTATGCTGCAATTCCAGTGGTATTCCTGTTCCCTCATCCTGGATGGAAAGCTTGATATAATCCCCCGGCTCCAGCGAACCCACATCATAATAGTTCTTAATATTGAAATTTTCTGTCTTCAGGTGAATTTTACCGCCTTCCGGCATTGCATCAACTGCATTGATTACCATGTTCATCACAATCTGCTGCAGTTCCGCCTTATCCCCCATAACATAATTAAGTTCTTTTCCGGGAAGAGAAATCACCTTCACATTTTTGGGCAGGCTGTGTTCCAGTAATGCCATGCTGTCGGTTAAAACCTGATTCAGGTTAATAGCTTTCTGTGGAATTTTTTCATTGTGCCGTGTAAAGGTTAGCAGCCGCTGGGCGATTTCTGAAGCGCGATGCGCCGATTTTTCTATGATTTCCGCCCGCTTATAATTTTCCTTTGTTTTTTCCAGACCAATTTTAATCAGCTCCGCGTTGGGAATAATTGCAGCCAGTATATTGTTGAAATCATGGGCAATTCCCGATGCCATCAAGCCGACACTTTCCAGTTTCTGGCTTTGCAGTAACTGCTGCTGAATTTTCTTTAATTCCGAAATATCTTTAAAGAGAAATAAAAGCCCAATGGTTTGTTGACGGAAATCCCCAATAATATTGATAGTGAGAATGACGTCGAGGTCGCCTGCAGTAAACCGTTTTATCTTTAATTCAAAATTCCTGACAAGACCCTGTTGGTTCAATTGTTTCTTCAATTGTTCAATCTGAGCAGGTTCCAGCAGAAGTTGGTCAAAAAAATTGATTAACTGTAATTCATGGCTGTCATCTACATCCAGCAAATTATAGGCGGCTTTATTCAAATACAGAATATCACCTTCCACATTGGAAATACAAACCCCATCCTGTAAAATCTCTACAAGATTCCCCAGATGAAACGACTGCTTTTGAGCACCGGCTTTCTTCTTAAAAATATTAAGCATTAATTAAGTTTCTTCTCTTTTTTCAGAAAAAAACCAAACTGATTCTGCCAATCTCTTTTAATACTGGAAAAACTGTAAAATACTGCGAAAATTACCGCCAGCAGAATAACAATTGTATTTAATAGTAAATAAAAGGTGATCTTTTTTATAAAAAATAAAACACACAAGATCAGGATAATTGTAAACAATATTGCAAAAAAATACTGAAAAGAAATTTTCGGTAAAAATTTTTGCACCATACTTTTTCGCGGTTTGGAAATGAGGCCGTTCAAGTACTGAAAATTCATCAGGTAGCGCTCGTTTTCCTTGGAGATATCACTTTTTAAATATTGCAGACGCATATAC
>JBAPTX010000181.1:0-3980 GCA_049282375.1 Calditrichia bacterium | reverse complement strand
GGATCCGGAAATTACTGTAGTGGGAACTGCCGGCGATCCCTTCCGGGCCCGCGATCAAATTATAAAATTGCAGCCGGATGTTTTAACCCTGGATGTGGAAATGCCCCGGATGGATGGCCTGGAATTTTTACGCAAACTGATGCCCCAGTACCCGCTTCCGGTTATCATGGTCAGCGCACTTACTCGGCAGAATTCAAATATTACCCTGAATGCTCTGGCAGCGGGCGCCATTGATTTTGTACTGAAACCCAATCAGGATGTAGCCCAGAATCTGAACGGCATGATGAAGGAACTGCGGGAAAAGATAAAAATGGCCGCATCTGTGGATGTCAGTCACTGGAAACATAAAAAGCGTGAAATTCCTGCAATAAAAAAAGTGCGCTTTGATTCTCTCGCGCAAACCACCGATAAAGTCATTGCCATCGGCGCCTCCACCGGCGGAACTGAAGCCATTCGAAAAATTATTACAGTACTGCCCGCCAATACTCCGGGCGTAGTGATTGTGCAGCATATGCCGGCGGGGTTTACTAAAATGTTCGCCGAACGCATGAATGAGTTGAGTATTATGGAAGTGAAAGAAGCGGAAAGCGGAGACCGGGTAATGACCGGCAGAGTGCTGGTGGCACCAGGGAACTACCACATGAAATTATTGCGTTCCGGGGGTGACTACCGGGTTACTTGCGAAGACGGCGAACAGGTGTGCGGACACCGTCCTTCAGTGGAAGTTCTGTTCCGGTCAGTGGCAAAATATGCCGGTGCCAATGCTGTGGGCATTATGCTGACAGGAATGGGCCGCGACGGGGCGGAAGGTATGCTGGCGATGCGCCAGGCCGGTGCCCGTACAGTGGCGCAGGACGAAGCCACTTCCGTAGTGTTTGGCATGCCTAAAGAAGCTTATTTAAGGGGCGGGGCCGAAAAGCTGGCGCCGCTTCATAACATTCCTGTCATTTTACAGGAATATTTAAGGACAATGATTTAATGAAAGTAAAAATGGTGGGTATCGGAGAAATCGGCAGGACGACCAGCCCCGATGAAACCCTGAAAACGATGGCATTGGGTTCCTGTGTCGCAGTTGTTTTTTATGCCCCGAAAATTAAAACGGCGGGACTTGCCCATGTCGCCCTGCCCGATTCCGCTGTTGGCGGCCAAAGGGCGAAAAACTTGCCGGGATATTTTGCTGACAAGGCAATCCCATATCTGGTACAGGAATTTCAAAGTCTGGGAATTTATAAATCTGCCGAGCTCATCATTAAAATCGCGGGAGGGGCCACTATTATGGACCCGAACGGAATATTTAATATCGGCAAGCGGAATATTCTGGCAACCCGTAAAATTTTATGGAAACACCGGCTGGGCGCACGGATGGAAGATGTGGGGGATAATTTCAGCCGCACCGTCTGGGTGGAAGCCGCTACCGGAAAAGTTTTTGTTTCATCACCGGCGAAAGGAATTTGGGAAATATGAATGATCAACTGAGGGAAATAACCCGCCGGGTGGAAAATATGCCCGTGGTTTCCGAAACCCCTTACCGCCTGCTGCAACTGGTGGAAAGGGATGACTATGCCATTGCGGAGATCATTAAAATTGTTGAAACCGATGTCTCCCTAACCACGCGCTGCCTGACGGTGGTCAATTCCGCTGCATTCGGGCTGCCACGTACTATTAATTCTATCCGTCAGGCGGTGGTATTTTTAGGCAGCCGCATGCTGGTAAAACTGGCCATGACACAGGCATTTAAAAGTTTTTTCCAGATCAGCATGGTAGGTTATGGTGCAAAACCGGGCGAGTTCTGGGAGCACTCGGTGCGCACCGCCGTGGGAGCCCGTTTGGTCGCCCAGGAATTGATCCCCGACGTTGCACCGGATCTGGCTTATACAGCAGGACTGCTGCATGATATGGGGAAGGCGGTAATTTCCGAGTTTCTGGAAAAGCACCAGCAGCACCTTTTAACTGAGATGCAACGGCAGGAAAGCGGTGATTTTCTGGAAATTGAGCGGCGGGTACTGGGGACCGATCATACCCGGGTGGGTGAGGCAATGGCCGAAAAATGGAGGCTGCCGGAAAGTCTGCAAATGGTTATCCGCTACCATCATCACCCTTCTCTGGTCAGCAATGGATTTGGCGGGTTAATACAGGCAGCCCATCTTGCCGATTTACTGGCCATGATTGGCGGCGCCGGCACCGGTTTGGATACACTTGCCTATCAATTTGACGAGAAATTAAAACAAAAACTGAAATTAGACCGGCAAATCCTTGCCGATCTGGTTTATAAATCTGATATGGAATTTTTAACGCTGCGTAAAAAATTTGATTTTTAAAAGGCTTACTCATGCAAAATATTTTAATCGTGGATGATTCAGCAATTGCCCGTTCCATCGTCCGGCGCATCCTGGAAATTAATGGAATGGATAAAGTGGAGATCAGCGAAGCCGGCAACGGCAAAGAGGCCCTTGATTATTTAAAGCGGCAGTCTTTTGACCTGGTGTTTACAGATTTGAATATGCCGGAAATGGATGGCGAAAATTTGTTAAAGCGGATAAAGGCATCTCCCCGGCTGAACCATATCCCGGTCGTTGTTATCTCCAGTTTAGGTAATCCCGCGCGGGAGAAACGACTCGTATCGGAAAATGCACTTGCAGTTTTTACAAAACCGGTATCCCTGCCGGAGATTTCGCAATTTTTACAAAGTTACCGCACGGAAAAAGAGGACCGGCAATATGCATTTTGAAACCAGAAAAATTGAAGATGCACTTACCCGCACCATTTCGGAGGTTTTTGAAAGCATTGCCTTCGCAGAAGTGGAAAAGGTTTCCCGTATGCAGCGGCTGCCCGAACTGTCCCACAATGAATTTTATGCGGTTATCCGAATTCACGAACCCATCCGCGGCAGCTTCGGACTGATTTTGAGCAGAAATATTTTAGAAGAAATTTTAAGCACAACTGTAGATGGCAGCACAAACGGCGACGGACTGCTGGGTGATTTAATGGCGGAATTGGCGAATACAGCGGCAGGCTGTTTTATGAGCCGCCTGCTATCCGAAAAGGAGTTCGAGATCGGCCTGCCTGAGCACGGCAATTCGGGTGCAACCCCTTTCCCGCTGAATACAGATGAAGAAGATATCATTCTGCAATTGGAAATTGAAGCGAAGCAGGGCTGGTGCCTCTTTAAGAATGAGCAGATTATTTAGCATCGCGAAATGGCCTTCGGCATTATTTCACAAAAAAAAATAAATTGAATTTTTATAAGCGAGACGGAAAATGACCCAACAGAAAAATGAATCGGTTGTCCTGGAGAAAATCCAATATCTGAAAGAAATTTTTAAATTCGGGGGAGAAATTGTCCCCTTTGTTGAGGAATTATTTATTTTCATAAATGATGTCCTGCCGCTGATGGATAAAGTCAGCAGTTCGCTGCAGGAAACAAACAGCAGCATGCCCATGGCACAGGACCGGATAACCGAAGCCAGCAATGCGGCCGAGGCGGCAACCCAGCAGATCATGGATAAACTGGAGTCCATTAACCAGAACTTGGCCGGTTTATCCCAAAACCTGAATGTTAATGAGAACTCCGAAGCCGGTAAGTTAATAAGCACTCTGCAGAACGACGCCTTCGAAATTGTGTACGCTTTGCAGTTTCAGGACATTACCGCACAGCAGCTTGCCCATGCCCAGCAGATTCTGGAAGCCATTTACCAAAGATTTCACGGACTGTTCGAAGCGATCAGCGCATTAGAAATTGATGACAGCTTTAAATCCCTCTTCTTCGGGAAATTGTCTGCCGGGCTGCCGCAGATGGACGAACAAAGTATATCCGCCGCCAGTGAAGACACCATCCGGAATCAGGGTGTCAGCCAGGATGATATCGACCGTTTATTTCAGAATCAATAATCATGGTGAGCTTAGATTGTGAGCTTGCCACAATCTGGCCCCCGGGGTGCAAAACCAAAAAAAATGGCCGGTTTTAATTAAGCCGGGGTCCA
>JBAPTX010000180.1:0-4049 GCA_049282375.1 Calditrichia bacterium | reverse complement strand
CCCCTCCCCTTTTTTTTCGAGAAATCTGGCAATGGGCGAATCCGGGCCGGTGGGTTCCAGAAATTCAATATTGGATTCTCCAAGTTTGAACCCGGCCACTTTCACCTTCTGATCACTGACTTCTTCTTCAAACTCAGGTTCAATCTGGAATATTTTTTGAAACAGTTGTTTAACTTCATCAAGAGAATTTACCGCGATACCCACATGGTCTATTTTATTCAACATCCCGCTGCTCCTTTTTAACTCAGACGATAATTAGGCGACTCTTTTGTAATATCCACATCATGAGGATGACTTTCCTTGAGACCTGCCCCGGTAATTTTAACAAACTGCGCCTTTTCTTTCAATTCTGCAATATTAGCGCATCCTGTGTATCCCATAGCAGATCGTAAGCCGCCCACCATCTGAAAGACAGTTTCCGATAAAGGACCGCGGTAAGGCACCCGACCTTCAATCCCCTCCGGGACCAGCTTTTCTTTTTCAGAGACATCCTGCTGAAAATAGCGGTCTTTGCTGCCCTGCGCCATGGCCCCTAAAGAGCCCATTCCGCGAACCTGTTTATAGCGGCGGCCATCAAATAGGATTGTCTCGCCGGGACTTTCTTCGGTGCCGGAAAATAATCCGCCGATCATGACACTGTCTGCACCGGCGGCCAGTGCTTTTGGTAAATCACCGGTAAACTTTATTCCGCCATCTGCAATTAATGGAATATCCGAGCCGTGAAGCGTTTTACTTACTTCCATTATTGCAGAAATTTGCGGTACGCCAACGCCGGTAACCACACGAGTGGTACAGATGGACCCGGGCCCGATTCCCACTTTCAGGCCATCTACTCCAAATTCCAACAAAGCTTTTGCTGCCTCGGAAGTGGCAATATTTCCGGCAATCAGGCTTTGGTTTGCAAAGGATTTTTTAAATTCCCGAACGGTATCCAGCACCTTTTGAGAATGGCCATGGGCGGTATCGATTATGATAACATCCACTCCCGCCCCGATCAGTTTTTCCGCGCGTTCCATACCGGAATCACCTACTCCGATTGCCGCGCCGACCCGTAAACGGCCGTGTTCGTCTTTACAGGCATGGGGATACTTGGCTTTCTTTTGAATATCCTTTACGGTTATAAGGCCTTTCAACACACCTTCTTTATCAATGACCAGAAGTTTTTCAATTTTATGTTTCTGCAGAATAGAACGGGCTGTCTCCAGAGTAGTCCCTTCGGGGGCGGTCACCAGGTTATCCCGGGTCATTAAATCTGAAATCGGGCGTTCCAGATTTTCTTCAAAGCGCAGGTCGCGATTGGTAATTATGCCTACCAGTTTACGGCCTTCTACAATGGGTATGCCTGAGATCCGGAAATGGCGCATTACCTGAAGTGCATCCTTTAGAGGCCGGTCTGCCGTTAAGGTAATGGGGTTCATAATCATACCGCTTTCAGAACGCTTGACACGGTCCACCTCGGCGGCCTGTTCCTGCGGTGACAAATTTTTATGAATAATGCCGATACCCCCTTCGCGTGCCAGGGCGATAGCCAGACTGGATTCCGTAACGGTATCCATAGCCGCGGAGAGGACAGGAATATTTAAGCTGATCTGCCGGGTCAGGCGCGTTGATACATCAACTTCGCTGGGCACCAGTTTGGAATGTGCGGGAACAAGCAGCACATCATCAAAAGTAAGGGCTTCATATTTAATTTTATCCATAAGGCCATCCCCGGGAAATGTTTGGCAAAAATTTAAGATTTCTTTGAAGTAAGGCAAGAGGAAAGAAAAAAATAAATCTGCCGGATTTTTTTCCGGGTTGTATTTTAGGGGTATCCTTCTTTATTATTTCAACTTATAAATTGTATTCTCAAATGGTTTAGTTTTTGGAAATAGAAGGGGAGAAAATGAACGACTTATTAAAAGGAAAAACAGCTCTGATTACCGGTGCAAGCAGCGGAATCGGGATGGCAACAGCAAAATTATTTTCGGAAAATGGAGCAAGTCTGATGATAACCGGCCGCAGTGAACCGGCCTTAACGGATCTGGCAGCAAATCTGAAAAATGAGAACTGTGATGTAGCAGCCGGCGATATTGCCCGAGCGGAATTCAGAAGCTCATTGGTGGACAAAACAATCCAGCGGTTTAACCGTTTGGATATTCTGGTAAACTCTGCCGGCATTATCTCCTCCGGAAGTATCGAAAATACTTCTCCCGATTCATTTGATGAATTGATGAACCTGAATGTTCATGCCGTTTTTCATTTAATGCAGCTTTGTATTCCACACCTGAAACCTGCCAAAGGCAATATAGTCAATGTCAGTTCTGTTGCCGGCTTGCGGGCATTTCCCAATTTACTTTCTTATTCAGTAAGTAAAGCAGCCGTTGACCAGTTGACCCGCGCCGCTGCACTGGACCTGGGATCGTCAGGAATCCGGGTAAATTCTGTCAATCCCGGGGTAGTGGTTACTAACCTGCACCGACGGAGCGGAATGGAAGAAACCGCTTATCAGCAATTTCTGGAACACAGCAAAACCACTCACCCCATCGGACGGGTGGGACAACCGGAAGAAATTGCCGAACTGATCCTTTTTCTGTCATCGGATAAGGCGGGATGGATAACCGGCGGTAATTTCCCCATTGACGGCGGCAGGCATCAAACTTGTGCACGTTAAACGCTTGTAATTTATAATGATTAAATATATCATTTTTGATCTGGGAAATGTGCTGGTGGAAATCCATCCGCAGCGCACAATGGAAGCATTTGCCCGCCGCTGTAACTGGTCGCGGGATATCGTTTCCTCATTCTATCTTTCGGATTTGCATCTGGGGTTTATGGATGGAAAATTTCCTCCCGGGGAGTTCTACAGAATAATGATGGAGCGCCATCCCTGTAATATTGATCCGGCCGAATTTAAATCCCTGTGGAATCAGGTGATTGGAGAACCGAAAGACGGTATCGAGGATTTGCTTTCCCAATTGGAAAAAAAATTCATCCTGGCTGTTTGTTCGAATACCGATCCCTGGCACTGGCAGAAAGTGGTTAATAAGTTTTCTTTCATTAAAAAATTTAAACACAATTTTCTTTCCTTTGAAATGGGCGTGAATAAACCGGACAGCCGCATATTTGAGATGATCCTGAAGGATCTGAATATTATGGGAAATTCATGTATATTTATTGATGACCTGAAGGAAAATATTGATGCCGCCCTTAAAACCGGAATCACCGGAATCTGCAGCTCTGATCCCGCAGAAATTAAGGGGGAATTGCAGAGTATGAAAATTATCTAATTTAGAATAATCATTTTATGGAAAGGCGTGCCGCGGCTTTTCCCGGTAACTGCATCTGAGAAGGTGAGGCGGTAAAAGTAAATTCCGGCGGGTAACTGATGATTGATTCCGCCGCCATCCCAGAAGATGCGGTAGGGAAACTGCGGATTTTCCTGACGGATATCGGCAACTTTTTGCCCTAGAGTATTATAAATAAGCAGCCGCACGGAACCCGGTCCGGGAATCTGAAAGCGGATATGGGTGCCGGTTGCTGCAGGGACGAAGGGATTGGGATAATTCTGGTCCAGCAGAAGCGCATCGGCAACAGTTCCCCCCTGCCCCGCCTGAACCAAACCGGAAAATACCGCCCGGATCATCCAGTTTCCGGGAAAATCCCCGAAATTATCCAGCAGATTCCAGCCGCCGCCCAGTTGCAAATAGGATTGCTGTACCGGTAATTGACGGCTGTCGTAGCCGATTCCCTTATCTGGAGCCAGTACTTCAACAGCGGCAAAGATTTCCGTCCCCTTTGCCAGAGAAAGCGGCTGCGGAAGCACCACTTTTACCCAGGATCGTTCGTTGCTGACCAGGGTATCCACAGGAGTGATGAAGTTTGTAGAAGGCAGGCCTGAAGCAGAACTGCCGTACACATGGATTCTGGCGGTATAATCGGCGCTGCCGCTCCAAAAACTGATGCTTTCCAGGGACAGGTTTTCACCGGGTGTTTTAAAGCGGTTTGCGGCAATACCCCCGCTGCTTTGAAAGCTGACAATTACATCAGGTTCATTGTCATCGTAGGAC
>JBAPTX010000179.1:0-7319 GCA_049282375.1 Calditrichia bacterium | reverse complement strand
TGGAAATCCGAAACACATCCCTCATAATTGGCATTTTTCAATATGCAGTCAGGCTTTTTCAACAAGTTCCCTCACAAAGTTTGGCAGGGCAAATGCGGCACGGTGCACTTCTGCATTGTAATATTTTAAATTTAACCGGTCTGCCTGAAATCGCTTTTCCTGAAATTCAGTTAAGGGGTGCGGTTTTTTACTGGCAAAGCCAAAAAGCCAGTGTCCGGAGGGGTAGGTGGGAATATGAGCCTGGTAAAAAAACAGATGCGGGAATATCTCCGATAATTTGCCGGAAATTGATCCCACCCACTCCGGCGTATAAAAGGGAGATTCCGCCTGATTGACCAGAATCCCGTCCTTATTAAGCAGCCCGAAGCAATCCCGGTAAAAGCCGCTGGTGAATAATCCTTCTCCAACATTTATGGGATCGGTGGAATCGATTAAGACGACATCATATTTTTCCGGGCTGTTTTTCACAAACTTAACACCATCCTCGTAATAACAGGAAACTTTGGCGGACAGCAGTTTAGAAGCAACGGATGGGATATGCTGCAGACAAACATCACTTACCGCTTTGTCTATATCCACCAGGTCAACCTGCTCCACCTGCGGATGTTTTATTATTTCCCGCACTGTCCCGCCGTCACCGCCGCCGATCACCAGAATTCTCTGTGGCGCCGGATGGCTGTACAGCGGCACATGAACAATCATTTCATGATAAACGAATTCATCCCGTTCAGTCAGCATCACACAACCGTCAATCAGCAGCACTTTGCCGAAAAAGGGGCTTTGCACCACCTGGATATTTTGAAAGGGGCTGCGGACGTTTGCCACAATATCGCTCACTTCCAGGCTTAAGGCAGCGCCTGCTTTTTTATATTCTTCCGTAAATCTCACACTCATTAATTTATCCCTCCTGCATCCATTTAAAATTTCGACCCAATAATAATAGATGTCGCCTTTAAAAACAATCAGCAACCACATATTTCCACTATCCATAGATTTTTAAAGGTTGAAATATTACATTTACTTGCAATATGAATTCAAGGGAAACAGGACAGAAAATGACTCAATTTGAAACCCGCTTCAAAGTGAGAACTTACGAATGCGACTCCTACGGGCATGTAAATAATGCCGTTTATTTGAACTATCTGGAGTATGCCCGAATGATGGCTCTGGAGGAGAAGGGATTCACGCTTGATACGATGAAAGAAAAAGGCTATATGGTGGTGGTACGGCGCATTGAAATTGACTATAAATACCCATTGCTGATGGGGGAAGAAGTGGTGATCCGTACTTTTACAAGCCAGGCCCGCAACTCCAGCGGCACCTTTACCCAGCAGGTTTTGCGCAATAAAGATGAAAGAATGGCAGCGGAAGCAAAAGTCACCTGGGTTTTTATTAATTTGAAAGGAAAGCCCATTCCCATTCCCGAAGAAGTGGTTAATGCCTTCGGGATGAAGAATTTAAAATGAACGCTCCTCTTTTGACACACCGGGTAGCGGTGATTGCCTACATTATCCGGGACGGCCGCTTTCTGCTGCTGAAGCGGCGCACGCCTCCCCTGTTATGGGCGCCTCCCGGCGGGCGTCTGCTTCCGGCTGAAAACCCGTCGGCGGGTTTGCTCCGTGAAGTGAAAGAGGAAACGGCTCTGGATGTGGAAGTGGCAGCGCCGGTGGATGTCTGGTTTGGCGACTGGGAAGGCGCTCCGCTGCTTTCGATTGACTATTTGGTCCGGATAAAAGGCGGGAAACTGACCTTGTCTTCCGAGCACAGTGATTTTGCCTGGCTGAGCCTTGCTGAACTTGAAAAGGGGAAACCGGTGGCGCTGCATCCGGAAATAGGCTTCACTCTGCAGGATTTTCAAAAAGCGGCCCGTTTACACAAACTCCTGAAGGAGACATTATGAATACGACCGGAAAAGTGGCAGTCGCCATGAGCGGCGGAGTGGATTCTTCAGTAGCGGCAGCCCTGTTGCAGGAACAGGGATTTGAAGTCATTGGCGTGACTATGAAGCTCTGGAATTATGACGACATGGGCGGTAACCGCAATCTGGAAAGCAGTTGCTGTTCTGTGGAGGCCATTAATGATGCCCGGCTGGTTTGCCAAAGGCTGGATATTCCTCATTATGTAATGGATTTAAGCAGCCGGTTTAACACGGAAGTAATTCAGAATTTTATTGAAGAATATCTGCTGGGCCGCACACCTAATCCATGCGTCCTCTGCAACACCCGCATAAAATGGGAAGCCCTGCTGCAGCGGATACAGGAGCTTGGCGCAGATTATCTGGCCACCGGACATTATGCGCGGGTTCAGTTTAATGAAAACAGCGGCCGTTATGAATTATTGCGCAGCAGCCAATTGCAGAAAGACCAGAGTTATGCACTGTGGGGATTAAACCAGGAATCGCTGTCGCACACAATCTTCCCGCTTGGAGATTTCAGTAAAGATAAAGTGCGGGAAATTGCCGGCGATTTAAACCTGAAAAATGCCCGGAAGTCGGAGAGCCAGGAGATCTGCTTTATTCCCGATAACGATTATCACCGCTTTTTAAAGGAAAACGGCGGCCGGTTCGAGGAGGGGCCCATCCTGACTACGGATGGAGAACAGGTGGGCCGCCATTCCGGATATCCTTTTTTTACCATCGGCCAACGCCGCGGTATTGGGGTCGGATTGGGAAAACCCATGTATGTTGTTGAACTGATCCCGGAAAAAAATGCAATTGTAATCGGTGAAAAACAGGAGTTAAAGTCCGCCGGGCTGCTGGCGGCGGAAGTGAACTGGATTAAATATCCGGGTACGGTTAAACCAATGCCGCTAAAAATTAAAATCCGCTATAACGATTCTCTGCATCCGGCGGAATTGCAGCAACTGGCGGAAGATGAGGTAGAGATCCGTTTTAAAGAGCCGCTGCAGGCGGTTACTCCGGGGCAAAGTGTGGTATTTTATGAGGGGGAATCGCTGGTTGGCGGCGGCATCATCCGCAAAGCGCTTAAATAATCTGTATGCCTCGGGCCACTCTAACTTTCGGTTGATTTAATGACAGCCGCTCCTTAAATTCAGCGCTTTGTAACTGAATTCTATATTTTTATGATATTTACATGGTTGACTTTAACAATCCTTTAATCAAAAAATCAGAGAAAAATTTTTAATACACGGATTGCAGCAGTTAAGGAGTTATGTGAATGGCAGAAAGAATTACCCCCCGCGCAGAAGACTACAGCCGATGGTACACCGATGTGATTATTCAGGGGCAGTTGGCCGATTATTCCCCGGTTAAGGGATGCATGGTTATCCGTCCTACCGGATATGCCATTTGGGAACGGATGCAGCAGGAACTGGACCGCATGTTCAAAGAGAGCGGCCATGTGAATGCCTATTTTCCCATGTTTATACCGGAAAGTTTTATGCAGAAAGAAGCAGAGCATGTGGAGGGGTTTGCTCCGGAGTGCGCGGTGGTGACCCATGGCGGCGGTCAGGAACTGGAAGAACCGCTCTATGTGCGGCCCACTTCCGAAACCATTATCTGGAGCATGTATAAAAAATGGATCATGTCCTATCGCGATCTGCCCATTCTCATTAATCAGTGGGCCAATGTGGTGCGCTGGGAGTTACGCACCCGGTTATTTCTGCGGACAACCGAATTTTTATGGCAGGAAGGCCATACGGCCCATGCCACTTATGAGGATGCCGAAAAGGAAACCCGTTTAATTCTGGAAATTTACCGCAAATTTGCCGAAGAGTATATGGCAATGCCGGTCATTACCGGCCGGAAGAGCGATTCCGAGAAATTTGCCGGAGCGCTGCACACCTACAGTATCGAAGCCATGATGCAGGATGGAAAAGCATTGCAGGCAGGCACTTCCCATAATTTGGGACAAAATTTTGCCAAAGCCTTTGATGTTAAGTTTCAGGATAAAGACAGTAAACTAAAATATGTTTATGCCACCAGTTGGGGCGTCAGCACCCGTTTAATCGGCGCACTGATTATGACCCACGGGGATGATAACGGACTGATTATTCCGCCAAAGCTGGCTTCCACGCAGATGGTTATTATTCCTATCTGGAAAGAATCTAATCGGGATCAGGTGTTAACATTTACAGACAAAATCTATCAGGATTTGAAAAGCCGTTTCTCCGTAAAACTGGACGATCGCGAACAATACAAGCCGGGGTTTAAGTATACCGAATGGGAAATGGCCGGTGTGCCCCTTCGCATCGAAATCGGGCCGCGTGATGTGGAAAAAGATCAGGTGGTACTGGTGCGGCGGGATACCCGCGAGAAAATTTTTGTGAGCAGCGGTGAGCTGATGAATAAGGTGCAGGAAGTGCTGGATCAGATACAGAACGATCTTTACCGGCGCGCTCTGAACTTCCGGCAGGATAACACCCGGCAGGCTGATGATTATGATTCCTTCCGCCGGATGATCGAAGAAAAAGACGGTTTTATAGAAGCGCACTGGTGCGGCTCGGCGGAATGTGAAGAAAAGGTGAAAGAAGAAACCCGAGCCACTATTCGCAACATCCCCTTCGAGCGGGAAACCGAAAAAGGGAAATGCATGATTTGCGGCAAGGATTCGGAAGGAAGAGTTATTTTTTCCAAAGCTTACTAAGCGCCGCGCTTTTCCGGCGACGTTTTACCGCATCATTTATCTATATTACATATAACCCTTTTTAAGTATCAGGGTTTTACCGGGTTTAGAAGAAGAAAAGGACAGTCAATGTATTATCAAATGGGTTATGGCATGATGACGCCGGCAGTAAAAAACCTGCTGATTGCCAATTTTGCAGTGTTTGTTCTGCAAATTATAGCGCCGGGTCTTATTCACCCGTATTATTTTGGTCTGGTCCCTGCACTGGCACTTCAAAAATTATTTATCTGGCAGTTTGTCACTTATATGTTTTTGCATGGGGGATTCGGCCATATTTTTTTCAATATGTTTGCTCTGTGGATGTTCGGGATTGAACTGGAACGTACCTGGGGCACCAAAGAATTTTTAAAATTTTATTTTATCACCGGCATTGCCGCTGGTATCTCTACCGCGTTGTTCAACTGGGGATCGTTTGTTCCGACAATCGGCGCTTCCGGTGCCATTTACGGGATCCTGGCCGCCTATGCCCTCTTTTTTCCCGATCGCTATGTTTATCTCTATTTTCTTTTCCCGATAAAGATGAAATACCTGGCCTTGATTCTGGGCGGGCTGGAATTTATTTCCGCTTACAGCCAGGATGGTATTGCCCATGTAGCACACCTGGGCGGTATGGTGGTCGGATTCTTTTATCTGCGCCATAAATACCGCCATTGGGGCGTGGGGCAGGATTTCTTTAAAAACTTTTTCCGGAAGTAGATGCTGCTCCGGTTACATCCAGCAATTTCTCTTTCTATAGCCGGTTGTAATTTTTTCAATGTTCAGTAATCTTCTTAAGTGATCTTATTCTCCTGCTTTATTGATTTTTCTCCCCTCTGTTAAAATACACAACACCTTTTCCGTCATCTCCTGTCAATATCTTCAATAGAAGGTGTAAAAATTTTCTATTTTGATGTTATCCGCCGTTGCAAATATTTACACCCTATTCAATACTGTTTATTTTGAATTTAGCTTAATTAACAGGTAAGCGGATAAATTAAGCGTAGAATATTGCAACAACACCCCTCTTTGTTTATTCACCTCCAAAAAGCTTAAAAAGTTTATTAATCACTGAAAATATTAGACTTACATAAATGCGCTGAATTTTTGGTACAAGCTTTGGTTTGTTAATAATAGAACTATTAATAAAGGAGAATCACAAATGGTTGTTCTATTTGTCATCGCTACCATCCTGCTGTTTTTAAGTGTGGATTTTTTAATTCAGCGGAGAAAAAAGGTTGGGCTGGCTGCCGAGCCGGTGGTTGAAAAACTGACGCTTTCCAAAATGTTCCACCTGATGCCCGCCGGGGTGTTTTTACAGCCCACCTTTACCTGGTCCAAAATATTAAACAGCGGGAATTTGCTGGTCGGACTTCATCCGGTGCTGCTGGGCCTGGTGGGAGAACCGGATGAGATTGAAATGCTGCCGGATAACACCCCGGTCAAAAAAGGGGACACCCTTTTCAGTATCCGCAGTAAAGGGCGACTGCTGCCGGTAAAATCTCCCGTTGACGGCATTATCACGGATGTGAATCAGAATATTGCCGCCAAAGAGGCCACCTGGCAGGATTTAAGTGAAGTTTGGTTTTATACCATTCATCCTGAAAAAGTGAGCGCGGAAGTGGGTGCCTGGATGATTGCCGAAAAATCCCGGGAATGGCTGGATGAAAAATTTCAGCAAATGAAATCGTTTTTTATGGAAACCGTCCCGGCCACCCAGACTGCCGGCGTTACCATGGCGGACGGCGGCGATATGCCGGTGGGCGTCCTGTCTCAATTTGATGAAAAAACCTGGCGTCGTTTTGAAGAGACATTTATTTCCAATTAACCCGGATCATTTGATATCTGCTGCCGCAGGGACAGTGTAGAGATTGATTCTTATGACTGATGGTTTTCATTTACGGAGGAAAAGTAATGAGTTACGGTGTGCTGTTTGATACCACCCTGTGCGTGGGGTGTGAGAGTTGTATGTATGCCTGCCAGGAAGCACATGGCCAGCCGGAAAACGATACTTATAAATTGCGGCATAACAGTTTTACAGTTGTAAACAGCCGTTCAATTAATGAGGAAGATATTTATTTTCGCAAAATGTGCATGCATTGCCAGGATCCCTCCTGTGCTTCTGTTTGCCCGGTAGGCGCATTTCAAAAAACCAAAGAAGGGCCGGTAATTTATAAGAGTGACCGCTGTATGGGATGCCGGTACTGCATGGTTGCCTGTCCTTTTGATGTTCCCAAATATGAATGGGCGGAAAAGCTGCCTTACGTCCGGAAATGCGATATGTGCTACGACCGGGTTAAAAAGGGGCTTCCCACAGTCTGTTCCGAAAACTGCCCCACCGGAGCGACGCTTTTCGGAGAGCGTGATAAACTGATTGATATTGCCCGGGACCGCATAAAACAGGAACCACATAAATATCATCCCTATGTTTACGGGGTAAAGGAAGCAGGCGGTACTTCGGTTTTGTTTTTATCCTCTGTTTCGCTGGACCAGTTGGGCTTCAAAACCAAAGATATGCAGAAAGCTTTCCCCAAATTTACCTGGGAAGTGATGAAGGAAATACCCAACGTGGTGACTTTCGGCGGTGTTTTCATGTATGGTTTATGGTGGATTATCAACCGCCGTATTGAAGTGCAGAAAATGTATGCCGGCGACAACGGAAGCGAAGGAAAGGAGGATAGAAAATGAGCAGTTTATCAT
>JBAPTX010000178.1:0-8262 GCA_049282375.1 Calditrichia bacterium | reverse complement strand
AAACCGGTTCAGACAAATTATATCGAGCTCGCTTGCATCTGCTGCCATGTTTTGCGGATCATCAACTCCAACCTCCCGCTGCTCACCGGGGAGAAGAATAAATCCCCGCTCCTGAACTTCAGCATACTCATGGGGAATTTCAAGAAAATACGCGGGCTTGTCGCTTTGGATAAACCGTTTTTTCCCTGCGCCGTTTCTATGAATTTCCAGCTTAAACTGCGGCTGTGCCATTGTCTTGTGCTTCCAGCGCCCGGTGATATAGTAATTTCGATGCAGAAGGGACATCCTGTCATCATACAGAGAAATCACAGCAATTTGGTCATCATTCAGATTTTCCGGCTCCTGCAGGGATTGGCTCCATTTTCCCCCTGCTGAGATCCGGGCGGAATATTCCTGCTCTTCCAGCAATTCTCCCCTGCTCAAAGAATAAATTGCCAGCCGGATTCCCACCTTCAATTTCATCTGATATAAATTTCCCGCTTCAATATCCAGTGTTTTCCCCTGCCGGACAATCCGCGCGATAACCGGCGAAAAACAGGCCTTCACAAAATACCAGGCGAGTTTTGGCTGCAAACCGGAATCAATCAGCGACCAACTGCTCACCGGCCAGCAGTCGTTCAACTGCCAGATGATCGAACCGGCGGTCTGCGGCCAGCGGAAGCGCCAGTATTCCAGGCAGGTCTTCAATGCAAACCC
Source organism: Calditrichia bacterium (assembly GCA_049282375.1). Classification (GTDB taxonomy): domain Bacteria; phylum Calditrichota; class Calditrichia; order RBG-13-44-9; family RBG-13-44-9; genus JBAPTX01. The sequence continues at coordinate 7,566 of JBAPTX010000178.1, read as the reverse complement.
CTGGTTCAACTGTGTCAGGTAGATAAAATCTCTGGTCTCGTTAGGAACCGGCAGGTGGCCTTCCAGAAAATGGAAAAGCCGTTCGCTGCCTTCTTCCTGTTTGTTGTGGAATTTAAAAAGCGGGGACTGGGGATAAAATTCAGACGGGCGGATGGCTTTTTTTAACGTGCGGAAATTAGCCGGCGCCTGAAATCCGAATTCGGTGACGAACAAGCTGTGGTCTTTGACTACTTCGGTATAATCCACCCAGCGGCTCCAGATATCCCACTGATGGCGGTTTCCGCTGGTTGCGGCATTGGGGTCCGCCTCCCTGCCAAACGGAGAGCTGGGCCAGTAGGGCCGGCCCGCATCCAGTTCCTGCAGCATTTGCGGGATCAGCCGGTGAAATATCTGAAAGCCGGGCATGGTTTCCACCGGCTTACTTTTCTCCCGGAACCAGATCCATTCATTTTCATTGTTGCCGCACCACAGGGCCACGGAAGGATGGTGCTGCAGACGGAGCAGATTCTGCCTGACTTCGGCTTCTACATTCCTTAAAAAATGCTCATGTTCCGGATAGGCGCCGCAGGCGAACATGTAATCCTGCCAGACCAGCAGGCCCAGTTCATCGCAGATCCGGTAGAAAATATCCTGTTCGTAAATGCCGCCGCCCCACACCCGGATCATATTCATCCCGGCAAGTTTTGCCTGCTGCAGCAGCGCGCGGTATTTTTCCGGCTTTATGCGGGGAATGAATGAATCGGCCGGAATCCAGTTGGCGCCTTTTATAAAAAGCGGTTTCCCGTTTACCAACAGGCGAAAATCCGGCTTTTCATCGGATTCTGTCTGCAGTTCAATGGTGCGGATGCCCACTTGCCCCTGCCATTTATCAAGCGGATCATTATGCCGGCCGAGCAGGGTGACAGTGACTGTGTAGAGATTGGCTTCTCCCTCACCATTGGGCTGCCATAATTTCGGGCTGGAAACGGCAATTTTTTTTTGAATTTCATGCTCTTCACCCATTTCCGATTCCCACTGCAGCTTCTGGCCGCCCGCCTGCAAAAGCAGGCTGATTCCGGATGCGTCGGTGATATTTCCCTGTAAGTTCATCCGGAATTCTACAATCGCACTGTCTTTTTTGAATTCCAGGGTTTGGAAGCGTACACTCTGAATCCGTGCGCTGCTTCTTTGTTCAATATAAATGGGCTTCCAGATGCCCATAGCGGGAAAGGCCGGACCCCAATCCCAGCCGAAGGAATACTGCGCTTTGCGGATATGCACCCGCTCATGATGCCGGGATATGCCGGGGATGTTAAATCTCTGCTGCTGTTCCCGGACGTATTTAAGGGGCGATTGAAACCGTATCTGCAATTGATTCTGCTTCTCTGAAATGAAATTGCTGATGAGGAAGTCATAGCAGCGGAACATGTTTTCGGCAGCGCCAAGCCGCCTGCCATTTAAATAAATCTCTGCAATGGTATCCAGCCCTTCGCAGACCAGATAAAGCTTATCGCCGGAATCCATTTCCGGCGGCAGATTGAATACGGTTTCGTAAATCCAGTCATTCTCGCCAATCCACTGCAGGCTCAGCTCGTTATCGTCCATAAATGGATCGGGGATCATTCCGGCGGCCAGCAGATCCGTGTGCACTGTGCCCGGTACTTTTGCCGGGATTCCCTCTGCCGGGAAGTTGATTTCTTCCGGTATGCGTTCGCTTGTGCCGGGCTTCAGCCGCCAGTTTTGATGAAGCTGGAATTTTTTAGCCAAAGGGATTATGCCATTTTTGTCTGTGAAATGGTTTGCCAACCTGAATTTATCGCATGGTGGCGAGAGCAGTCATTCTTTGGATGCTTATGCTTCGACTTTGCTCAGCATGACTTGCGGTTGTGATTACCCCCAAAACTGTGCCCCCCTGAGTCTATCGAAGGGTGACTTTACACCTCTGCCGGAATTTCCATTATTCACTCCGGTGCTGCCACAGGGCATCCAGCAGTTCCTTCAGGCTGCCGTGCGCCAGCCCCACCACTTTGTCCGCGCCGCCGTAATAGATCTGCAGTTCATCATCAAACAACGCAATTCCCTGCGGGAATACCACATTGTTTACGTCGCCGATTTTCTCGTAATCCCGCTTCGGCTCCAGAATGGCGTAGGGCAGGCGTGCGATGACTTTCTGCGGATTCTTTTCCTCCAGCAGTGCCGCCCCGGCCCGGTAAGTGATATTCCGGTCAACCCCATGATAGATCAGCAGCCAGCCGCGATCGGTTAGAATGGGCGGCGGACCCGCCCCGATCTTCTCCGATTCCCAGTCGAACTGCCGGTACATCACGGTGTGCTTCTCCAGATTTTTCAGGTGATCCGGCCAGTAATCGGGACCGGGATGGCGGAAGTGGTCCATATTTTCAAACAGCGCCAGTTGGATATTGGGCTCGATGCGGTGCAGAAAAGCGATTTTGCCGCCGATGTGCTGCGGGAATATCATGGCATCTTTATCGGTATAATCCGGTCCCACCAATCCGAATTTACGGTAGCTCATAAAATCATCGGTTTCGGCATTGGCGATCCGCACCCGGGAGCCGTTGTAGGCTGTGTAAAAAATTTGATAGCGGTTCTCGAAGGGAACAATCCGCAGGTCTTCACAGCCTTTGCTTTCCTGCGGCAGGGTGCGTCTCAGCACCGGCTCAGGGTGACGGTAAAGCACTTTTCCCTGCCGGTTAAGGCGGGCGTATCCGGCGGTGGAAAAATTATCCCCTTCCACGGCGCGGTATAATAAATGGATATCATCATCGACGCGCACCGCCCCCGGATTGAAAGCGGCGCGGGATTCCCAGGGATGCGCTTCCAGCGGTCCCAGTATGACCTCATTCACTCTCTGCAGTTGGTATCGGCTCATTCTATCTCCTTCACTCATTTTGCTCTTTATGCCGGGCTTCGCGAAAATATGCTTTCACCTGCCGCGAAATCTGCGGGTATTTTTCAATTTCCAGCAATGTAAGCAGCGCCTCGATGGTGGATTCGGCACCGCTGTTCCGGTTAATCTCGTTTGCGCTGACAATGCCGTCATAGCAGCGGCCGGTTTCCGGTGAATACATCAGCGCGCCGGACGGATTTCTCCCGAACAGCCAGCCGGCGATTTCCGCCGCCCGGTCTGCATAAGACTGATTGCCTGTTGCCTCAAATGCGCTCAGGCATGCCCAAACCATGGGCCGGATGCCATAGGCAATCTGCGGAAAGCGGCGGAGTTTATCCGGCTGCAGGCGGTCTGAACGGACTCCTACCGTAAATTCGCTCAGATATTCTTTTTCCAACAGAAAAGGAAAAAAAGACTGTACTTCCCGCAGGCCGCTCCTGATGAAGTGCGGAGCCGCCAGTGCGCCGCCGGTTTTTAACAGCGCATCGGACTGGCTGTTGCCCCAGGCATGCCAGAGATTCTGCCAGGAAAGCATCGCGCCGAAAGGAAAACTGGCGGAATCGCCTGCCTGCATTCTGGCGATGCCCTCTCCGATTTTCCGCATTCTGCTTTGCAGCAGTGAATCCGGATTGTCTTTGTTCACGGCCAGCATTCCGAGCAGCATCGCCGCCGCCTGATCGGCCGCGCTGCCAAAAGGAAGCCAGTCCGGCTGCTGCAATCCTTTATTTTGCCGCATCTGCGGATATTTCTGCAGGATTGAATCCATTGCCAGATAAACCTGCGAAAGGCTTGCCTGCAGATTTCGGGCATAGCCGGGATCCGGTTCCTGGAATATTGGCACCGCTTCCGCCAGCGCCCAGAACGCCCGCCAGGTCCACCAGTTTGCAACAGGACGGCTGTTCTCCCGGGTTTTGTTGATTGAGTAATCAGCAAAGATGAAATTGTAAAACAGCCCGTTGGGCGCCTGCATGTATTGCAGGAAATTGAGCATTTTCCGCGCCTTTTCCAGGCTGGTGCTGTTTTGTGATTGGCGGTAGTGCCGCAGATAAAAGACCGCCGCCCGTGCCACATCATCCACACAGGCAATGCCTTCCCCTTCCGCATCAGTCAGCTCATAATCCGGCGCTTCGGCATAGATGTAAACAATGCGCATGGTGAGGCCCTTAACTTCAATGTTCCTGGAAAGATGGTCCAGGTGGGCGGTGTTGATCAGGCTGCCGGTTTGCGGCTGTTCTCTCTGGCAGCCGGCGGTGAGCAGCAGCATCAGGAGAACGGCGAGGGCAGCTTTTGTTCTTTGAAGATTTTTCATTTTTTTGATCTGTTTCTCATTTTTCGACCAGCCTGTCCCGAGCCTGCCGGAGGGCTCATGCTTCGCCTTTGCTCAGCATGACCGGTAAATAAGATCTTTGCGGCTTCGTATGAGAATTTTAGGGGAATCTTTATCTCACACCAGGACACGATGAGCACAAAGAAATCCAGCGGTTTTGACCCGGCAATTGTCAGCCAATGTTTATGCGTCTTCGATTGTCGTCCCCCTTCGACAGGTTCAGGGTGACGGCACCGGGAATATTTCAATTGCTGTACCATATTTCATTCTCCGCTGGTCTATTCTTGCATGCCGGTGCTGGTATTGAGCCGCGGGTTGGAGGTCCTGCTGAGCCCGTCGAAGCATGCGGCATTTGAATAAAAAGTGCCGGTAATTCTGTCCCCCTTCGACAGGCTCAGGGTAACGGCACCGGGTATATTTTAATTGCTGTACCATAATGCATTCTCCGCTGGTCTATTCTTTCATGCCGGTGCTGGCCATACTTTGAATAAAATAGCGCTGGAAGAAAATATAGGTAAGGATAATCGGGATGGCCAGCATGGTGGCGGAAGCGAGCTTTACGCCCAATTGAGATTCGGCCCTCCCGCCTACTACAAACAGGGTGACCAGTTGCGGCATGGTCATCAACTGCTCTTCGCGAATTACGATTAACGGCCAGAGTACTTCATTCCAGGAGGTCATAAAGGTGATGATTCCTACCGTGACCAGCGCCGGCACCGCATTGGGCCAGAGTATCCTGAACAGGATCTGCAATTCGTTGCAGCCGTCAATGCGGGCGGCGTCAATCAGGGCATTGGGAATGCTCTGAAAATACTGCCTGAACATGATAATACCGAAGGCATTCATCAGATAGGGCACAATCAGGGACAGATAACTGTCCACCCAGTGAAATTTCACCATCAGGATGTACTGGGGAATCAGGGTAATCTGGAAGGGAAGGGTCATGGTAAAGATGATAATGAAGAAGATGAGATTTCTGCCGCGGAATTCCAGCCGCGAGAGCGCATAGCCCACCATGCTACCAAAAACCAGCACTCCGGCGGTTATAGACACCGAGACCAGCAGGCTGTTGAGAAATGCCCGGCCAATCGGAATTTTGCTGAACATCTGCTGATAGCTGTCCAGGGTAATGCGGGATGGCAGAAAGGTCAAATTGCTGATTTCCATTTCCGGCGCCAGCGAGGCGCTGATCATCCAGATGAACGGATACAGAAAAGTCAGAGCGCCCAGCAGCAGCACGATGTACAGCAGAACCTTCTTCATCGCGTCACACTTCCTTTTCCACGAATTTTTTCTGAATGACGATCACCGCCAGAATCATCATCGCAAAAAAGAATCCCAGAGTGGCCGCATAGCCCATGTGGTAAAAAAAGAATCCTTCCCGGTAAATATACAGCACCGCGGAAAGTGTACTGTTCAGCGGCCCGCCATCGGTCATGATATAAGGTTCGATGAACAGGGAGAACCCGCCGATGGTGGACAGGATCACCACCATGAAAATCGTGGGATTAATCAGCGGCAGGGTAATATGCCGGAATTTCTGCCAGTGAGTGGCGCCCTCCAGATTGGCGGCTTCGTAATAATGGGGCGGCACACTCTGCAGCCCCACCAGGAAAAGAACGATATACAGACCTGCATTTTTCCAGGTGGCCATAATGGCGATGGAGGGCATGGCCATTTTAGGATTGGTCAGCCAGCCGACCTTTGCCAGTCCCGCTTTGACCAGCAGGCGGTTCAGCAATCCGGCATCAAACGCATACAACTGCCACCACACAAAAGTGACCACCACCCCGGAAATTACCACCGGCATGAAATAGGCCGCGCGGAAAAAAGCGGTAAACCGGATTTTGCGGTTCAGCATTTCCGCAAGGAACAGTGCCACGGCAATTTGCAAGGGAATGTGAATGATCAGAAAAACGATGGTGTTAAACAGAGAGCGGAAAAACATCCGGTCCTGAAACAGGCGGGTAAAATTGCCGAGCCCGATGAATTCCATCGGTGAGATGATATTCCAGCGGTGAAACATCAGCACGAAAGAGAAAATAACCGGAAAGGCCACGAATACCAGAAAATGAATCAGGTAAGGCGAGACCATCAGATAGGGCGTCAGTTTCTTTTTGTTGAATTTCATTGCAGTTCCGGTTGATTTTCTCAGCATTATTGCAGCAGCAGTCTGGAAGCCCGGGCGGCGTCCGCGATGGCTTGTCCGGGCTCCTTTACTCCATAAATCACACACGCTTCATACTCGCGCGAGATGGCGTCGAAAATTTCCTTCAGCACCGGGCTGACATCGGTACCGCGCACATATTCGGCCTGCCGGGCAAAGGGGATCATTTTGGGATTCCGGCGAAAGTAGTCTGTAAAAAGCGAATCGGACAGCAGGTTCTTCCGCCGGGGCAACTGATTGGTGACCTCCAGAAACTGCAGGTCATTTTTTCTGCCCGTCATGAACCGGATGAACTGCCAGGCGGCGGCGGGATTGCGGCAGGTTTCGAAAATGACGATATTCTTCGGATCGCAATAGGTGTACACCGGCCCGCTGTGAGCATCCGGTACCGGCATCGGGGCAAAATCGTAAGTGAAGCCCTCCGGCTTGAATTTCTCCGCATGCATGATTTCCCAGGGTCCCACAAAGCGGCTGGCGACGATGCCGGAGAGAAAGGGATCAGTGCGGCCGGAGAGCCTTTCCGTGGAAAAATAGTTGTTGGCATATAATTCCCGCAGAAAAGTAAAAACCTGCACCGCATATTTGTTATCGAACACCACCTGCCCGTCCTCCACCAGCGGTGCCCCGCCCGACGCCGCCAGATACAGGCTGTAAAAATCGAAAAAGCGCTGCCACCAGGCCACCAGCACTTCCGAGTAGCCGATCCAGCGGTCGATATAGCCGTCGCCGTTGGTATCTTTCTTAAAGCGCTTTCCTGCCCGCATGTATTCCGAGTAGGTGGACGGCGCCTGCGCGAATCCTACCCCGGACAAATATTTCCTGTTATACAGCAGCATAATGGGATTCATTTTCCACGGCACCTGATAGATATGCCCGTCACCGGAAGTGACCTCCCGTATGGTCCGGCTGTTGCATCTCTCCTGCAGGAATTCATCAAAGCCCGGCAGGGTGTCCAGCGGAATTAAAACCCCGGCATCTGCATACAGCTCCACATCCCCCTGCCACATGTTGGAGTAGATGTCCGGGGTTGTTTTCCCCACCACTGCCGCTAAAATAATTTCTTCGCTGGAGCGGCCCTCCGGCACCGGCTGGAAATTCACTGTCATCTGCGGATTTGCAATATTCCATTCTTCCACCACCGCCCGGGCAAATTGTATTTCCTCGGTATTGTTGGAGGACCAGTAG
>JBAPTX010000177.1:0-3228 GCA_049282375.1 Calditrichia bacterium | reverse complement strand
GCTTTGTATCGTATGCTGGCATTGCTGCACCATCCGGAATACTTTTTCCTGCAACTGATCGCGCACTTTCTGCTTTACTTCTATACTCTCTTCTATAGCTGCACTAAATTCCTTCTGCCAGTCATTCCTGTTCATAAATCCCCCGATACAATAATTTGCCACTGAAAATAATCAATCGGTGCCGGTAAAACATGCGCCTTCTCAAGAATCTTCCGATTGGAAATGTATTGGCGCGATAAAATATTAAATGGATATCAGCAAAGCAGAAGAGTAGATGTAAATGAGGATTGCGTTAATGGCTGATTTGTATGTGCGTCAACGAATGAATTAAATTATTTTGAATGAATTGCTTCAGCAAACTCTCTTATTTTACTGAAATTCTGCGGATCTTCGAACTGATTCCCGATGACGATAAAATCGGCACCCGCCCTTACCTTTTTGGCCGCCTCTTCGGGGCTGCGGATTCCGCCGCCGACCACCGTGGGAATTTCAATAGACTGGCTGACTGCGCTGACCATTTCATCGGGAACCGAAAATTGTGCACCGCTGCCCCCTTCCAAATAGACCAGTTTAAATCCCAGGTACTGGGCCGCCAGGGCATGGGCAAGTGCCAGTTCGGGTTTATTGCGGGGAAGGGGTCTTGAATTACTCATGAATTCAGCACTCGTCATCCGTCCGGATTCAACCAGCATGTATCCGCAGGAAATCGGCTCAATCTGTAACTGCCAGATAAGCGGGGCGGCTATCACCTGATTCTCAATTAAATGGGCGGGGTTGCGTCCGCTGATTACCGATAAATAAAGCAGGGCATCTGCATAAGGCGAGACCTGGTAAACACTGCCGGGGAAAAGAATGACCGGTATGTTCTGGCAAACCGCTTTTACTTGTCGTACAAATTCATTGAAATCGTGATGAATCAGAAAAGTGCCTCCGATAAAGAGCGCATCCACTCCGCTTTCACTGATTCCCCGGAGACTTTCACTGAGGTTTTCCTGAGGGAGCTTGTCCGGATCCAGCAGCAAAATAAAACCCGCTCCCTTCTCTTTAGCTCTTAAACAAATTTGCTGGTATGTCGCTGCTTTCATTAGCACTTTGATTTGTTGTACTTACAATTGTAAAAAATAACACCGGCCCTGTTGAAAATCAAATTCAAATAATTCTTTGGCCCGGAGCAGGATTTACTTTAGAGTTTGATGATTAACCAGTTACTCGTTTTTTTGCTGTAAGGCATCCTGCTTTGAATGGGAAAGGAACCATTGGACTGCCTGCAGCAAATCCCCGGCAATAAAGGAGGGTTCGGCCTTTTTTTTGCTCTCATACTTTTTTACCTGCTGAGCCCCGAAACCGGTTAATACGAGAATTCCCAACAACCCCAGCCGGAGGGCTGTTTCCACATCACTCATTTTATCCCCGATTACAGCCCCTCCGGAGAGATTACCCTTCAGATCCGCCGCTGCACGGCGGAGAAGGCCGCTTTCCGGCTTACGACAGCGGCATTGCTGTTTATAGGAACCGATTCCTTCAGGATGGTGCGGGCAATAATAAATTTTATCAACAGGCGCATTGTGCTGCTTTAATAATTCCTGCATTCGCCGGTTTACGGCATGGACATCTTCTTCCTTAAAAAATCCTCTTGCCACGCCTGATTGATTACTGATAACAGCGACTTTAAATCCTGCTTTCTTCAGCATCCGAATCGCATCCGCTGCTCCCGGTAGAAGCTGTACACCGTCAGGATCACTCAAATAACCAACTTCGCGGATGATGGTGCCATCCCGGTCCAGAAAAATAATTGGAAAAGTATGTGTATCGTTTTTGTTCATTACTATGAAAATAAAAAACCTCCGGCGGAATGGCCGGAGGTTTATGTTCAAAATTCAAGGGGGTTATTCCGTCATGGTTTTCTCATAAAGTGAAAGATATTCCCGTGCGGCACGGTCCCAGGAATAGTCTTCCTGCATTCCTTTTTTCTGAATGGCAGTCCATTTTTTGGAATCCTTGTAAACATCCACCGCGCGCTGAACGGCTTTCATCATTGCATCTGCAGTATATTCTTTAAAGGTAAACCCGTTGCCCTCTTTTGGATTCTCGGTGTAATCAATAATGGTGTCCGCCAGACCTCCGGTTTCACGCACAATGGGGATTGTCCCATATTTTAAACTGTAAAGCTGGTTCAGGCCGCAGGGTTCATACCGGGAGGGCATCAGAAACATGTCTGAACCTGCTTCAATCAAATGGGCCAGTTTATTATCGAACCGCAGGTTGACAGCCAGTTTTTCCGGGTATTTTTCACATAGATTTTGAAACAGTTCATGATATTGCGGATCACCGGTTCCCAGTATCACCAACTGAAGATTCATTTTCATGAGCTTCTCAATTGCTTCGGCAATTAAATCAAACCCTTTCTGGTCAACCAGCCGCGAAATGATCCCGATCATGGGAACGTCTTCACTGTATTTCAGATTATTTTGTTTGCAGAGCACTTTTTTATTGCTGCTTTTTTTATCCAGCGACTCGGAGGTGTAGGTCTCATATATCAGCTCATCGTCTTCAGGATTCCAACTGGTGTAATCCACCCCATTCAGAATACCAAAAACATTTTTTTCCCTGCTCTTCAGAATATCCGTGAAGCCGGCGCCCATTTCGGGATCGCTTAAAATTTCTTCCGCATAACGTTTGCTCACTGTATTTAAAATGTCGGCGAATAAAATCCCGCCTTTCAGAAAGTTCAGTTTGCCATAAAATTCAAATTCCCGCCCGGGCTGAATATACTCCTCGGAAATACCGACTTTGGCTGCTTTTTCCAAAGGGAAACTGCCCTGATAAGCCAGATTATGGATAGTGAGTACGGTGCGGGTATTCTGAAAAAATTCATCATCTTTATAATGGGTTTTCAGATAATAGGGGATCAGGGCCGTTTGCCAGTCATTGCAATGAATAATATCAGGCTGCCAGTAAAGCAGCTTTAGAGTTTCCAGTACGGCTTTGCTGAAGAAGGCAAACCGTTCGGCATTGTCTTCAAAATCTTTGCCGGTGGCGGAATCTACATAAAGGTCTTTCCGGTCGAAATAGTCTGGCAGATGAAGAAAATAGACATGCACTTTGGAATTGGGCAAAAATGCTGTTTTGCCATCCACTACCAGAGTTTCTCCATTCAGTGTTACCGGGACTTCTTTTAAGCGGATAACTTCCCGCAGCACGAACTTTCTTTCGTTAATAGATTTATAG
>JBAPTX010000176.1:0-7294 GCA_049282375.1 Calditrichia bacterium | reverse complement strand
CCCCAGGGCTCTGCAATAAAAACAACATCGGGATTGACTTTTCTGGCTGCCTGGAAGATTTCCAGCCGGGTCTGCGGGTCGATCATTTCCGCCAGATCAAAACGGAACCCATCAATACGATATTCCTGCAGCCAGTGAACAATACTGTCCCGGATCAGCCTGCGAGCCATGGGACGTTCGGTTTTCAGATCATTCCCGCAGCCGCTGACAGAGGTAAATTCGCAGGCGGGGTTCAGCCGGAAATAATAAAATTTGTCAATATACTTAAGGGGATTGTAATCGTATTGAGAAACATGGTTATAAACCACATCCATGATCACTGCAATTCCTTTTTTGTGAAAGGCATCCACCACTTCTTTAAATTCAATTACCTGCCGGCCATTGGCGCCATTGTATTTACCGGGTTGAAAATTTGCATCTGAAGCATACCAGGATTCCGGAGCAAAGAAATAGCTGGTCATATAGCCCCAGTGATTTCGGGCATAGGGATTCCAGGTGTTGTAAACCGAAGCACTGCTGTCCTTAAAAGGAACTTCCAAATTCCCGAAATCCTGCACCGGCAGCAATTCAACAGCATTAATACCCAGCGAACTGATATAAGGCAGGCCCCCCTGCTGTCCGGAATAAATTAGCCCGCGATAACTGCCCCGCAATGCAGACGGGACACCGCTGGATAGATGTGCCGTCAAATCCCGCAGGTGCATCTCATAAATAATTAAATCCTGCCAGCGGGGAGGCCGGAAATCAGGGGTTGACCATTTAAACGGCCGTGGCCGCATAATCAGGGTTTTAGCCGGGTGTGTATAGTAATTTTGCGTTGTCACAGCCGGGCTGTAAGGATCCGCCAGTACAATCGTGGAATCAAACATTTCGCCTTCACCCGTGGGGCCCCATACCCGGTAACCGTAAAAGGTGCCGCTCCAGTCCGCCGTTACTGTAAATTCCCATACACCGTCCATATCGCGATGCATTTCATATTCCAGGCCTTCCTGGGAGTCGTATTCCGGATAATGCCGCAACTTTACCCATTTTGCCCGGGGAGCAAACAAACGAAAGAGGATTGAATCCCCGCTGAAAGTACAGCCCAGTTTTTTTCGCGAATAAAGGGAATCCAGCACGCCCTGCGGCCGCAGAAACACTTTTTCACCGTCCGGCCCAATGAAGTAATAATGGGTATCCAGGCGAAAACTGTCAGCAGTAAATATCCGTATCGAAGAGTCAGTCTGGAGTACAGAATCAATTTTCAGCGGCGGCTGAATATGCAGGTTCTCCGGCAGCAGAGATGACCTAAGGACATCAGGAAATACTTCAGCCATGTGAAATCCCTGAATTCGACCCTGTATATGTCCTGCTGGTTGACTATTGGCAAAACTTAAAAGAAGAATCAGAATTTCCAGAAATCCCGGCCGCCGATGCATTGAAACCCTTTCCGTTAAAACCATTCCGTACATAATCTACAATTTGAAATCCGCATTTGAAAGCAGGCTGAATTTTTTAAGAAATGTAGTGTGGAGACCCGCCATGCCGAGAAGAGAAGATTTTTTAACAAATTCCATTATTCCATTTTCCTTCCCCGCACTTCTGCGGGACCGGCTCTATTTATCGGTTGATTGTGCATGACTGAAACGGTATATTTTTCGTTTGTTTAACCGGTTCAGGGAAAATTGATTTGTTTGAACTAATCATCATTTTTGTATCGTTGGTTTTAACCTTTTACTTCAGCGGAACTGAAACAGCCTTTATTTCGGTGAACCGGGTGCGCATCGAAGTCTGGCGACGGCAGAAACGAAAATCCGCTGAAATTATTGCCAGTTTCCTGCGGCGTCCCGAGAAATTTATTTATACCACTTTAGTGGGAAATAATATTGCAAACATTACCTTTGCTTCTTTCGCAACCCTGTATCTCACAAATTATCTAAACGAATATACCACCTGGTTAATTGTCACGGGAATTACCATCGTATGGGGAGAAATCATTCCCAAAACCCTATTCCGCAGTCTGGCGGATTGGCTTATCCGCAAAGTGGCGCCCCTTCTGCAATTTTTTTATTATGTGTTCCTGCCCGTAATCTGGGTGGTGAGCTGGGTCAGCGGTTTAATATTAAGTATATTTCATCACCGCGAAAACGAAGTGGAGAATTTCTTTTCTAAAAGAGATATAGAAATTCTGATCAAAGAAAGCCACAATTATATGAACCTGGATGAGCAGGAAAGCCTTATCCTGAGCAGCCTGTTCAATCTGCGCCTGCTGCGGGTGCGGGATGCCATGATTCCCCGAACTGAAATTGTTGCGGTCGATGAAAAAGCTTCTTTGGATGAACTCATCAAAATATTCCAGAATTCGGGATTTACACGGGTGCCGGTATTCAGGGAAGAGCTGGACAATATTATCGGAATTATTTACCTGAAAGATCTTTTTACCGATCCGCAGAATCTGCAGGAGATGATCAGACCGGTTACCTTTGTTCCGGAAACAAAATACAGCCTTAACCTGCTGCGTGAATTCCGCCGTAAGAACACCGCTATCGCCATCGTAATTGATGAATATGGCGGGACTGCCGGGCTGGTAACCGCTGAAGATTTAATTGAAGAACTGGTAGGCGAAATAGAAGATGAATTTGATGCCGCGCAGGTACTGATCCGCCGCACCGGTCAAAATATTTACAGCGTAAATGCCCGCATCGAACCGGAACAATTAAAAGAAGAGCTGAATGTGGAACTGCCGGAGGGAAATTATGATACACTTGCCGGCTTTATCCTGAATTATTTAGGACATATCCCCAAGCGCGAGGAAAGTTTTGATTACAGCAATGTGCGCTTTACCGTAACCCGCGCCACCCGCAGAAAAGTTGAATGGGTACGGCTTCAGTTTATCAGTATCCAGGATGAGCAAAAATCATGAATACCCCCCTCACCATCCTTTTTCCGCAGACATTTTGAAAAATCGGGTTTTCTGGCTATATTTAATGCTTGAAAACAATGAACCAGTTAAAATTAAATAACATTAACCTTCTTGTAAAATTAACTATTGCCGCTGCTGTTATTGCGGTGATGATAACCCTGCAGTCCGTCTGGTATAATCTGATGATGATACTGCTCTTGGGCGCAATAATTCTGATTCAGCGAATCCGCATTTTCCGCTTTCCCGCCCTTTCACTCAGCTTTTTATTATTCATAATCTTTATTTTTATCTTCCGCTTGTTTCCCGGTTACGGCAAAATTCTGGCAGTCCTGCCATTTGGCCTTCGGGTAACTTCCGGCGGAATACTGCAGGCTGTGTTAGCGGTAGAACAGTTTATGCTGGTTATGCTGCTGGCCGCCGCCGCACTTTATTCTTCGGGAAGGGAAGAAATCTATTATTATTTAAGCCGTTTTAATCGCGGCAGTCAGCCGCAAACCGGCTTAACCGGGCAGACGCTCCGCGTTGCCATGTATTCTCTTTTTCTGCTGCCGGATTTTTTTACCCGCGCCGGCAGCTATCGCCGCCGGATCCTGGCTGACTCCGGCGGGAAAAAAAATCGTCATTATTTTCAGTTGGCGGGTGTGCGTATCGGGGATTTTATTGTGGACATGCTGCGGGAGTCGGAAGAAAGTTACCCGGAATTTATGCGAAAACGCAACGCGGCTGTTTTTAAGCCGAAGCCGCTGGCGGATTTGCCGCAGCTTATTTTCATCCTGCTGTTTTTTTCGCTTCACTTATTCTGGTTCTGGGCGGCATGAATCAGGTCATACGTAAAATCCGTATGCAGGTGGAATACGATGGAACCCGTTATCACGGCTGGCAATGGCAAAAAAACGCCCTGTCAGTTCAGCAGGTACTGGAGGAAGCACTTATTAACCTTACCGGTGAAAAACAGCGCATCAGCGCCGCAGGACGGACAGATGCCGGGGTTCACGCCCGGGGGCAGGTGGTTCATTTCGAAACCGGGAGCCGGATGCCGCTGTTAAAATTGGAAAAGGGGCTCAATGCCCATTTACCTGAAGACGTTGTTGTTATAAACGTGGAGGAAGCAGATTCTCGTTTTCATGCCCGTTTCAGCGCCAGAAAACGGGTTTATCACTATTATTTAATGCAGGGAACCACAGCCCTTTACCGTAATTTTTGCTGGCAGGTCTTTTTCCCGTTTAATAGAGAAAACCTTTTTAAACTGGCCCCGCACCTTCAGGGCGAACATGATTATTCCGCGTTTGCCAAATCCGCAGGCGGCGATAATGGGTTCCGCTGTATTGTTTATGAATCCCGCTGGTTTCCGCAGAATGAATTTCTGGTTTACCGGATTGCGGCCAACCGTTTTTTACACGGAATGGTGCGGACTCTGGTCGGCACCATGCTGGATGTTGCCAGAGGACGGTTCACAGAACAGGAATTTCTGGATATTTTTAAATCGGGGCAGCGGGAAAGGGCCGGCGGGTTGGCGCCCGCCCGGGGGCTTTTCCTGGAACAAGTCGTATATTAGAGAAACAAAGTGGCATTTTTTTCCTGCAATTATGCCGCAGTGCTGTTAGAATTCAGATTGACATACTATTACTTGCAGTCAGGTGATTTTTAATTATAAATCAGGAAAGATGATGAACAAAAAATCAGGTAAAGTAATGGGTTTCGGGACAGGCATGTGGCTGCTTCTGCTGATTGTTATTGGCTGCCGTCATACTCAGAATACCGAAAATCCACCCGGAGACAGCATCTTTTTTGGGCAGGCTTATGCCCGGCAGGATTCAGCCTCCCTCAGGCGGTTAAATCAGCAAACGCTCGTTACCCGGCAGAACGCCATTACCCGCGCCTCCGCTGCAGCGGGACCTGCGGTGGTGGGAATTAACGTAATGCAGCTTAAAAGATATGTTCAGCCCAGTCCTTATGCCCGGGATCCTTTCTACGAGTTTTTCTTCCCGGAAATGTTTCGTGACCGAATCATCGAAAAACCTGTGCAGAGCCTGGGCAGCGGATTCCTGATTTCTCCGGATGGGTACATTGTTACCAATGAACATGTCGTTGAAGATGCATCAGAAATCATAATTACCCTTCCCGGCGGCGATCAGCACAAGGCGGAACAGATTGGAGCCGACCGTATTTCCGATATCGCTCTTCTCAAAATAGATGTCCGTGACTATCCCTGTTTAAAGCTGGGAAACTCCGATGAAATAATAGTGGGGGAGTGGGTAATCGCTCTCGGGAATCCTTTTGGCCTGTTTGAGTTAAATGATCAGCCGACGGTTACAGTGGGGGTAGTCAGCGCGATAAATCGCGATTGGGGAAGAAATCAGCAGAGCGGACGGGTTTATGTGGATATGATTCAAACCGATGCAGCAATTAATCATGGCAACAGCGGGGGACCGCTGGTAAATGCCCTGGGAGAAGTTATCGGTATGAATACTTTCATTTATACCGGCAATAGTTATCAGCACGGATTTGTGGGAATTGGGTTTGCGATTCCGGTAAACCGCATTTCAAAAGTAGTGGAAGAAATAAAAGCATATGGAGAAGTGAACCGAAATTACTGGCTTGGATTTAAAGTGCAGGATCTGGATCCGCATTTGATCCGGGCATACGATTTAAATATTCGAGAAGGTGTTATTGTAACTCAGGTGGAAGATAACAGCTCTACTGCAGAAGCCGGTTTAAAACCGGAAGATATCATTATCAGGGTGAACAACAAAAATATAAAAAATTCAAGAGAACTGCTTAATACTCTGGTAAATATGGATCTGCAGGTGGGCGATACCCTGTCTTTTACTATTCTGCGGAATAGTAAGACTAAACAAATGAATATAAAATTGCTGGAGAATCCTCAACATCATGATTGATCGATATACGTTACCTGAAATCGGCCGGATCTGGCAGGACCAGAATAAATATGGCATCTGGCTTAAAATTGAAGTTCTTGCCTGTGAGGCGCAGGCAAAATTGGGGAATATACCGCAGGAGGCGCTTCAGAAGATAAAAGAGCGTGCCGACTTTAGAGTGGAACGGATCCTGGAAATTGAAGAAACTGTACAGCATGATGTAATCGCCTTTTTAACAAATGTGGCGGAATACGTCGGGCCGGATTCCCGTTATATTCATTACGGAATGACCTCTTCCGATATTCTCGATACCACCCTGGCAGTGCAGATGAAACAGTCAGGAGAATTGATTTTAGATAAACTGCAGAAGTTGCGGGATGTGCTGGCAAAACGGGCAGTGGAATTTAAAGATACGGTGATGATCGGCCGAACCCACGGTATTCATGCTGAACCCATTACCTTCGGTTTAAAACTGGCCCTGTGGTATAATGACACGTTACGGAGTATCGAACGGATGCAGCAAGCTTTAGAAACTATTAGTGTAGGCCAGATTTCCGGGGCGGTTGGCACATACGACCACCTTGATCCCGCAGTGGAAGAGCACGTATGCAAAGAGCTGGACTTGAAACCGGCAGACATTTCTACTCAGGTAATTCAGCGGGACCGCCATGCACAATTCCTGCAGGTTTTAGCATTAAACGGTGCAAGTCTGGAAAAAATTGCTGTGGAGATCCGCCACCTGCAGAGAACCGAAGTGCTGGAAGCGGAGGAACCCTTTGGCAAGGGCCAGAAAGGCTCTTCGGCAATGCCGCATAAAAAGAATCCGATTATTTGCGAGCGCATCACCGGTATGGCGCGCCTGCTGCGCGGCAACAGTGCCGCCGCTCTGGAAAATGTTGCATTATGGCACGAACGCGATATTTCCCATTCTTCCGTGGAACGGGTTATCATTCCGGACAGTACCATAACTCTCTATTATATGCTTCATAAAACCATCCAGGTAATTTCCGGGCTGGTGGTTCACGAATCGCACATGCAGCGGAATATTGCGCTTACCCATGGGCTGATTTATTCCCAGCCGGTAATGCTCCGGCTGATTGAAAAAGGGCTGAACCGGGAAGAGGCATATAAAATTGTTCAGCGGAATGCAATGAAAGTCTGGGATGAGGAAACTGATTTCGTGGAGGTGATTAAAAAAGATGCGGAAGCGGGAAGGTATTTAAATGCGCAGGAAATCGATTTAATTTGCAATTTGGAAACCCGCTTAAAAAATGTAAATTATATCTTTAATAAGTTAAATCTTACCCATGGAGGTTAAGAGTGAAAAAACAGGATATTTTTCTGGAAGGCAAAACTAAAAAATTATACAAAACAGATAATACGGATCAGCTATTAATGGAATTTCTGGATACCTTACCGGAAACTGTTAACTCCAAAGATTCAGTGAAGGGAAAAGGTGCGGTAAATTCTGCAATATCTGCCTTTATGTTTGATTACTTATCGAGCTATAATG
>JBAPTX010000175.1:0-4944 GCA_049282375.1 Calditrichia bacterium | reverse complement strand
ATGAAACCAATGAGGGAATACGCCACCGTTCCGGCAGATTCCGTTCCATTGCCTGCCGGATTTGATTGATGGTTTGCCGGCACTGCTTGGGATTTCCCGGTCCGTTGGAAATCAACAATCCATTTATTTCTATTTTTTGGATTTCGAAATTCCAGGGAACCCGCACCACCTGAACTCCCCGCTTCAGCAGACTGCGTATAATATTGAATTTACAGCCGCAGTCCAGCAGCCCGATTCGCAGTGGTCCGCTGCCGTATTCCACCGGTTGTTCTATGCTTACTTTTTCCACAAGATTGTGATGATCCGGATTAAAATATGCCATCTTTTCCCCGCCAAAGAGAATTTTACCGGGAACCGTTCCCTTCTCGCGCAGACGGCGGGTCAATGCCCGGGTATCAATTCCGGAGAGTGCCGGGATATCATTTTGCACCAGCCAATCCGAAAGGGACCGGCTGGAATTCCAGTGACTGTATTCATCGGAATAATCGGAAATAATCAGCCCGGCAATCTGCAGCCGGGAAGATTCCAGATAGCGGCTGATGCCGTTTTCCACATTATCCGGGGGAACTCCGTAATTTCCGATTAGAGGGGAGGTCAGAACCAGAATCTGGCCAAAATAAGAGGGGTCGGTTAAAGATTCGGGATATCCCACATTTCCGGTATTAAAAACAACTTCCCCGGCAGCGGATACCTGGGCGCCAAAAGAGTGGCCTGTAAAGGTTTTTCCATCTTTAAGTATTAATCTGCCCTGGGAAGGATTTTCATTCATTTGCGGCCGTATCGGATATGAGAAGCTTAAAAAAATTTTGCAAAGATAATCAATTCAGAAGTAAAATAAAAAGACTGATTGCCCATTTTTTATTTTTTCCCGGCCCATTGCTCCCCATTGCGGTTGCCGGGCAAAATGCTCTCTGCTTCAAAAATCCGGGGGATTAATTTTTCTCAATTATCTAATTTTGTTTTGAAAATACAGCCCGTTTTTCGATATATTCAGGGCAACTGCAAAAGGAGAAAACAAATGTCCGCCACCCGAAAAATTAAAAAAGTGTTCAGAAGTACGCCCACTGTGGAAGGCGCCGGAGTCCACCTGCACCGCGCTTTTGGGTTCAGTGAAGTGCCGCAGTTTGACCCCTTTCTGCTGCTGGATGATTTTCGCTCGGATAATCCCGAGCAGTTTCTGAAGGGATTTCCCTGGCATCCCCACCGCGGCATCGAAACCATAACCTATATGTTGAATGGCGAAGTGGAACACGGGGACAGCATGGGAAACAAAGATGTAATCAGGCCGGGCGGTATTCAATGGATGACGGCTGGAAGCGGAATTATTCATCAGGAAATGCCCAGGGGTGATTCGCAAAACAGAATGGGCGGATTTCAATTGTGGGCCAATTTGCCCGCCGAGCATAAAATGACAGCTCCGCGCTACCGGGGAATCAGCAGCGGGGAAATTCCCGAAGTAAATTTGAAAAACGGCACCCGGATCCGGGTTATCTGCGGAAATGTAAACGGCACCAGCGGCGCTGTGGGTGAGATTTTCATTGAACCGGAATATCTGGATGTTCATATTCCGCCGCACGGGGAATTTGCCCATCCAACCCCCAAAGGCCACACGGTGCTGGCTTATGTAATTGAGGGAAGCGGCTACTTTTGCCGGGAGAAAAATCCCTTCAGTTACGAAATGCAGGGAAGCAATTATTTTGATATGAAAAGAAATTCCCAGGTGGATAACCATTCATTAGTGCTTTTTGAAGAGGGTGATGAGGTGCTGATTTCTACGGAAGATAATCCCATCCGGTTTCTGCTGATATCGGGAAAACCGATCGGGGAGCCGGTGGCGTGGTACGGGCCAATTGTAATGAATACCCGCAAAGAACTGCAGACGGCCATAGAAGAATTCCGCAACGGCACATTCATTAAAAGCCGGGGAAGTGTTTAATGTGCCTCAGGATGGGTTCAAAAAGAAAATGCATGCCGGTCTTCTGCAGCAGCCGCAGAGCAGATGATTAGAATTTTTGAACCACTGCCTGAATTAAACAAATCCGCTCCTGCTCCAGATTTATGATCACGTTCTGCATTTTTTCGCGGGTGTTTGACCCCATCAGCAAATGCAGCCCTAAAACCGGCGGTAAATGATTACGGGATTTTGCCAGCATTTTTTGGACCCAGCTCAGTCCTGTTTTTGAATAATCCAGCCAGTGCAATATTTTAAATCCGCTTTCGAGCAGGTTTTTCCGCATCTCTTCGGCGGAAACCAGAAAATTAAGGGCATCGCTTTCCGCCCAGGGAACAGGAAAAACCGGACCATCCTTTTTGCCGGAAAAAACTTCGAATAACGCCAGTTTTCCTCCTGATTTTAAAATACGGCGGATTTCTCCGGCCATAGCGACTTTATCGGGAATATTCATGATGACATGCTGCAGGACAGCCAAATCAAATCGACCGCTTTTCCAGGGAAGCTGGGAAATGCCGGCCCGGCTGATATGAATTTTATCAGAAAGCATCAGTTTACGGCTAAGATAATCGGCTGCCCGGCAATACTCATCAGTAATGTCCACGCCGAAAACAGATGAACGATATTCAGCTGCCAGCAGCCGGCAGGTACCTCCAATGCCGCAGCCCAGCTCAGCGATTTTACTTCCGGGCAGGATTTCCAGATTTTGCAGCAGGTTTTGTGTGGCTTTTCGCCCCTGAATATGAAATTCATCCATCGCTGCCAGATCACCGGCCGTCACTGGGCCGGAAACCGCTTCCCGTTTTTTTACAGCACTGATAATGTTTTGAACCAGATGCCGTTGTGAATAGTGGCTGTTCAACTGCCGGTAAAGATCTTTCATTTCATAATTTGCACCTAATCCTGTTCTCATTCAATTGGGAAAAATATTTCACACCGACTGCCCTGCGGAGGTTGACTCTGGCAATAAACTGAACTCTTGGCGGGATATTTCATTATATAACATGATCACGGTTTTACCTTTATTAGTTTTTAAAAATATGGAAAGGAGTACTTTATGGCATCAATGGAAAAGTCCGGGAATTCAATTCTGGTAATTTTTGGCGCCGGCGGCGATTTAACCTGGCGGCTGCTGCTTCCTGCCCTATACGATACCTTCCTGGATAAACGTCTGAGTAATAATATGGCGGTTCTGGGAATAGATGCCAAAGAAATGACTCATACAAAATTCAGAGACCATATTAAAGAGGGGGTTAACCAGTTCTCCCGGCACGGCAAAAATAAGGAATGGAATAATTTCGCGCAGAAGTTGTTTTATATGAAGGGCGATTTTACAAAGGAATCCGTTTATAAGCAGATATCCGATTTTATTTCCGAGCGTGAAGAAAAATGGGTAAAACCCTTCAGCCGGGTTTTTTATCTGGCCATACCGCCTGATTTTATCGGGGAAATTACCACCCGTTTATGCGGAACCGGGCTGATGGATGATACCGAATATACCCGGGTGGTGGTGGAAAAACCTTTTGGAAAGGATTTGGACAGTGCCAGGGTGCTCAACCGGTTGTTAACCCGGACGCTGAAAGAGGACCAGATTTACCGCATCGATCACTTTCTGGGGAAGGAAACCGTGCAGAATATTCTGGTATTCCGCTTTGCCAATGCCCTGTTCGAACCCCTGTGGAACCGCAATTATATTGATCATGTGCAGATTACCGTTTCGGAGGACATCGGCGTGGAGCACCGCGGCGGATATTATGATCATGCCGGCGCCATGCGCGATATGATACAGAATCATCTGCTGCAGTTATTATGCCTGATCGCTATGGAGCCGCCGGTTTCTTTTGAATCCAAAGAAATACGCGACAAAAAAGTAGAGGTGCTGCATGCCATGCGCAAATTCCGGCGGGAAGAAGTTCATAACTACGCGGTACGCGGGCAGTATGCCTCCGGCTGGATCCGCGGAGACAAGGTTATCGGTTACCGGGAAGAACCGGGAGTAAGTCCCGAATCTTTTACTGAAACCTTTGCGGCTATAAAATTTTTTATTGACAACTGGCGCTGGCAGGGGGTTCCTTTTTACATGCGCACCGGCAAGCGGCTGCCGGAAAAGACCTCGGTCATCACTATTCAATTCCGGCCGGTGCCGCATTATTCTTTCCCGGTAGAAGCCATAGAAAACTGGCAGCCGAATAGGCTGGTAATTTCGATTCATCCGCAAAAAGGCATCCGTATCCGTTTTCAGGCAAAACAGCCGGGGCTGAAAATGCTTTTAAATCCCGAAGACATGCAGTTTAACTATGACCAGGCTTACGATTCCGAACCGCCGGAAGCTTACGAAACTTTGCTGATGGATGTGATGAAAGGGGATGCGTCACTGTTCATGCGGGCAGATCAGGTAGAAGTGGCCTGGGACCGGCTGATGCCCATATTGGAAGTCTGGGAAGCGGCGCCGCCTATGGATTTTCCCAATTATCCTGCCGGCAGTTGGGGGCCGGAAGAAGCCGAAGCGCTGATCGCGAAAGACGGGCACCACTGGATTATGCTTCAGATTTCCCATCCCAAGAATAAAAATGATTCCTGAACGGTTTAAAGATTCTCCCGGAAAAATTTCTGAAAATAGAGCAGGTGGTAATCAATTGCATTTTTCCAGTAATCGGCGGTATGTCCGCCGGGCCTTTCAATGTAAGAATGGGGAATATTTCTGCTGAGCAGCCGCCGGTGAAACAGCCGGTTGCTTTCGATAAAAATATCATCTACGCCGCAGTCAATGAGTATTGACAGTGAATCCGCCTGCAGGCTGTCCGCCATATTAATCACTGAATTATTTATCCAGCGCCCCGGGAATTCTTCCAAAGCGCCTAGTTTTTCGGCCAGTGCTGCCGGCTGGGTGGTATGTCTCAGGTCCAGAACACCGCTCATGGCGCTGACTACAGCATATGTTTGGGGATGACGAATGGCCAGATATAAACTTCCGTGCCCCCCCATGCTCAAAC
>JBAPTX010000174.1:0-2869 GCA_049282375.1 Calditrichia bacterium | reverse complement strand
GCCTAAAAAAGCAACACCAGTGGATTTTGCCTTTGCCGTTCACAGTAACGTGGGGATGCATTGTATCGGGGCAAAGGTAAATGGCAAAATCGTGCCGTTAAAATCTGAACTCCACAGCGGGGACCAGGTTGAGATTATAACCAGCCAGAATCAGCATCCCACCCAGGATTGGATGACATTTGTTAAAACCGGTAAAGCGCGCCATCACATTCGTAAATATTTAAGGGAAGTTCAGTTTGAGCACAGCATTAAACTGGGTGATGAAATTCTTACCCGGAATATGAAGAAATTCAAAATTAAACTGACCAATGATAAAATGACGGAAATTATCAATCAGTTGCATTTTGAGGATCAGAATAATTTAATGGCAGCGATAGGCAGGGGAGAGGTTTCCATTGAAAAGGTTTTGTCAGTGGTGTCAGAGGAAAAGCTGGAAGAGCCCCGCCAGACTCTGATTGATAAAATTCTGTGGCGGGGAAAACATTCGGCTGTCCGCGTGGATGGTGTGGAAAATATGCTGGTAAACATCGGTAAATGCTGTCAGCCGGTTCCCGGCGATTCTATAATCGGATATATCACTAAAGGTAAAGGAGTGACGATTCACCGCTCCAATTGCCCCAATGTCCAGCGTCTTATTTCACGGAATGACCGCTCTATTCAAGTAAACTGGACTGTTGAAGTAGAAGAAAGTTTTAAAGTGCAGTTGGCAATTCTGGGGGAAGACCGTAAAAATCTGCTGCGGGACATCACACATGCTATTTCAAACCAGAATACAAATATTCTGCATGTTGATTTAAAGGCGAAAGATAAGCTGGTAACCGGAAAGGTTATTGTGGAAGTAAAAAACCTGTCTCATCTTACCCGGATTATTCAGGCCATACATAAGATAAAAGGAATACTGAACGTGGAACGTGAAGAAAAATTCGTTAAAAGAAAAGTACTGCAAAGCTGAGGAGAGTGAAGAATGGCGGACTATGTTTATTTGTCAAAGGAAGGGTATGACAAACTTAAAAAAGAACTGGAAGAACTGAAGGGTGTGAAACGCCCGGAGCTGTCAGAAAAAATTTCGGTGGCGCGGGATTTTGGCGATTTGAAAGAAAATGCAGAATATCATGCTGCTAAAGAAGCATTGTCTTTGCTGGAACATAAAATAAGTCAGTTGGAGCAAACCATCAGCAGGGCACGTGTGCTGAACCGCGAGGATATTGCAAAAGATCAGGTTACGATTTTAAGCAAGGTCAAGCTGAATGATTTGCGCAGGAACAGCAAAATGGAATATATGCTGGTTTCACCCGAAGAGTCGGATTTTAAACAGAATAAAATTTCAACCACCTCTCCCGTGGGTAAAGCTTTGCTGGGCAAAAAAGTCGGCGATGTGGTGGAAATAAAAGTACCGGCAGGGTTGCTGAAGTTTGAAATTCTGGAGATTAATCTAACCATTTAGGCTGTAACCTTAATAGATTTCTCACGTTATGTAAGAAATGGAAATTTCAGGAGATCATCCAATGGAAGAAATAAACCAGGAGAAAAGCAGAGATACCAAAAGATTATACCGCTCTCAGTCTAACCGCTTTATTGGCGGAGTTGCGGGAGGTCTTGGGGAGTATTTTAATACAGATCCGAATGTATTCCGGATCTTGTTTGTCGTGTTTACATTCGCAGGTGGATTAGGACTTTTGTTATATCTTGCCGCTTTAATCATTGTACCGCAAAATCCGGTGCGGGAATCATCCACAGAAACAAGCGGAGCAAACAGAACCACCTTCTGGGCCCTTTTATTTATTGTGCTCGGTGTGCTTTTATTGATGCGGCAATGGGGTATATTCGGTTATTTCCATTTCTGGCATATACCGTGGTCTTCGATTTGGGCTTTCTTCCTGATAGGCATTGGGGTTTTACTTATTTTTTCCAAACGCAAACAAACCAGAATTGACCCAGAAACGGGTGAGGTAATTGAAGTTGAAAACCATTTTTCACTTTACCGCAGCCGGAAGTATCGCATGCTTGCCGGGGTTTGCGGCGGACTCGCCGAAAATTTTAATATTGATCCCTCCATTGTGCGCATTCTCTGGGTATTAGCATCAATTACTTCCGTGGGTTTGGGCATCTTGATTTATATAATTCTTATTTTTATTTTCCCGGAAAAAGATGATACTCAAACTGCGAACAGGACAGATTCATGAGAAGCAGTTATATAGGCGGTCTTATTTTAGTAATAGCCGGCATTTTGCTGCTGCTGGACAATCTTAATTTCAGTTTTTCTTATTGGGAGTTTATCCGCGGCATCGGAATACTTCTTATTGGCTTGCTGTTTTTCAGCAGGGGACTCTCCCGGCCCGGGAAAAGCGGATTGTTTTTGGGGGCTTTCTTATCCTTTTTAGGCATTTACCTGCTCCTCCAATGGCTGAATATTTTTTCCACTGACAGCGGATTAACAGTCATTGCAGTTACTTTTGCCCTGGGGCTTTCCTTTTATATGCTCTTTTTTATTAAACGTCGCGACTGGGGATATTTGCTGACAGGAAATGTGTTTCTGTTATTGGGTATACTGTTTTTAATGTATTACCTGAAGTACATTCCTTCCAGATTATTTATTCAGCTTGTGGATGTTTATTGGCCTTTGCTGATTATTTTGGCGGGTTTGGCAGTGGTAATCCACGCAATCGGCCGCAAAAGACAAATCAACTAAAACATTCTGTATAACTTAAAAAGCCCGCTTTACTGTCAGCGGGCTCATAAAAGGGAAACGACCCTTTTAGTGGTCGTGATCGGCGTTTTCCAGGTGCGCCAGCGCGGCTTCCGGGTCTTCTTCAAATTTAGATTTGCAGTAGTCACTGCAGAAACCGTAAACTTTGCCCTTGTAAATAAC
>JBAPTX010000173.1:0-3226 GCA_049282375.1 Calditrichia bacterium | reverse complement strand
TCAAGTGAAATGCCGGGATCCGTATCCCGCCGCATCCACTCCGAAGCATACAACACCCGGTCAATCAATCTGCCGGATGGATTGAGCAATTTCAGATCATCTTCATCATTATTTAAAGTGGGCAGGTTGGAGATAATGGAAACCTGCGCAGGATTCAGGTTGGTCTCCTGCAAAAAGGATGAATCCCCGGCAATAATATAATAACCGCCGGGCACGATACTACCTGCCGGCTCTCTAATGCGGACTGTATCGCGGCTATCCGCAAAAAACCAATCCAGTAATGAAATCGGACTATTGCTGATGTTGTAAAATTCCACCCACTCCGCACTTCCCGGACGGGGGCTGAACATAATCTCGTTAATAACCAGCGGCTTTCCTTCATTTTCAACCTGAACATTTATCAGTGCCAGATTATTGGTCTGATTTTGATCACCCGTTAAATCAAGGAAAATACCAAACAAATGCTTACCCGTTTCAACTCCGGGAATTGTAAAGTAGAGATGCAGCGTGTCCTCGGCCGCCAGATTATTTGTGATCTGCAGTGAATCCAAAACTTCATCGTCTTCCGGTAACCCGTTTTCATTGGCATCCCTGAACACTTTGGCCAGGAACTGATCAATATTTTCACTCCCGATATTTTTAACCAGCGCAATTAACTGGAAGGGAATTTGTGCCGCAGGAAAAACCGGATCGAGCCAGAGACTATCCAGTGAAATGTCCCGCTGATGTTTGGAAATCGTGTTAAAATAACCGGGTGTGCCTCTGAATTGAAGGGAATTTCCCCAGTTTTGCACCCCATTATCAGGATTCAGCTTTATCTTTTCATCCGAGTAACCGGGATCATTAGGCAGAGAATACAGATAACGCTGTACAGTATCTCCCGCGCTGTTTATCACAATTACATCTTCCGGGTTGGTATTGGACCATCCATAATTGCCGAAACTGCCGTCATCAATACTCAAAACCAATGCGCTGTCCGGAATAAGGGAATCATAAATAGTGGAATTGCCAAAATAACTCTGATCCAAAATAACAGCAAACCTCCCGGGCAGCAATTCGTACCCTTTGCCCGTTTCCAGCAGCAGATCGCTGTCAGAAGTATCTCCAACAGTCCATCCCGCCAGGTTAGCAGGTTCCGAACCGCTGTTATACAATTCCAGAAATTCATTATGAGATTCCAGGGTATCGGGGTCGAACATTACTTCGCTGAGTATAACCTGAGCAACGGCCATAATCGGCAGTAATAACAAAGTAATGATCCATTTCATCAGCCAAGCCATGAAATAAGCCCATTAAAGTAAATCAGATTGAATTTTTAGAAATCCTTGTGGAATGCCACTGCTGAAAATAGAGATTATTTGCAGATAGCGCCAGATTTTTTTCGGGAATTAAAAAAATATTGTGGGATAACCTTCGGTTGGCTTCCAATTAAAGGATTCCAAATAAAGGATTTTCATTAAAATTACTGCAAATCCTGCAGATTCATTTCAGGGACCAGTCTTTCTTTTAGCGTCTCCACAAAATAACGATCGGTCATACCGCCGATATAATCGCGGACTTTCTCCGCATCATTTGTCGATTCTAAATATTCATCATCTTTGGGTTCCAGGAAATGACGGAAAATTTTGGTATCTTTTTCCTGCTGTAAATCCTGCAGAAAAAGATCGAACAACAGACGAAATCCCAATTTTATTTTCTCATGATCTTTTTTCAGGCGGGGGCTGTGATAAATTTTTTCATAGTTGAACTTTTTAAGTTTCAGCAGTTTTTCTGAAATTGCTTCACTGAAGGAAACAAACGGTTTATCATAGCTGTTTTGCACAACATCCCGCACCAGCGTATCGATAATTTCTCCATTAGTGCTGCCAAGCTGTTCCCGCAGCTCTTCTGGGATATCGCTCCGTTTTATCAGGCCGATCCGGATGGCATCCTCGATATCCTGCCCGATGTAGGCAATAGTATCTGTAATACGAACCACGCAGCCTTCCAGGGTAGCCGGCATGATTTCAGGATATTCACCTTCTTTACGCCGCTTTACATAATCCATTAAATCTTTCTCAGTTTTTCCGCTATCGGGTTTCAGAACCTGATTGTGTACCTCACCGTCGTGAGAAATGATGCCATCTCTCACTTGAAACGTCAGGTTTAATCCCTTACCATGTTTAGCAACACGGTCCACGATATGCAGGCTTTGCAAATGATGGTGGTACTCCCCAATTTTATGTTCCCGGCAGATATCAGACAGAAAAAGCTCTCCGTCATGCCCGAAGGGGGAATGGCCCAAATCATGTGCCAGAGCAATGGCTTCTATCAGCTCCTGGTTTAAGCCTAAAAATTTTCCGATTGTGCGGGAGATTTGGGCCACACTGAGGGTGTGAATACTTCGGGAAGAAAGCATTTCGTCCAGTTGAGAGGCAAAATAGATCACCTGAGTTTTCCCGGAGTACCGGCGGAAAGCACCGCTGTACAATACCCGGTCCCGGTCCAGGGCAAATGGCGCCCGGGGGCCCGCCGTTTCCGGAATCCGCCGTACCGCCTGGGCACTCCTTGTGGCAAAACGGCATAATCCGGACTCACTGCGGCGTGTTACCTCCTGGTATATCTTCTCGAAGAAATCAGTTTCTCTGTCTTTATTCATTTTCTATTCCTCTTGGGAATATAAAGTGCTGTTTACCCGGATATCTTTCAGTTCAATATTAGAAATTCCCATCCGGCTCAGCTTTATTCCATTTAAATAATCTTTGGCAAGCAGTTCATCTTCAAAATAAATCAGCGGGCGAACAGGAGCATCGTTAAAGATAATGTTTTCAATCTCTGCATAGTTTTCAAGCCTGTGGGAAACGGAAATCTCATATCTGGCACGTTCCAGTAGAGAATCTACAACAGGATTGTGATAGTTGAAGAAATTCATAGGTGAGTCGCTTCTGAACAGTACATCAAAAAAGAATTCGGGATCGGGAATATCCAGTTGCCAGTCAAAAAAGAAAATATTTGCGGATTCCAGCACCCGCCATTCAGCGGGACGGTCCAATCCATTTACGAACAGTGTATCCACGGCAATCTGCATGGTATCTGCCAGTGAACTCAATGATTTGAGAAATGTGAGGGGATAATTCAGCGTATCGAGGACCACTTTCAGCTTCAGATTATCAATTTTGCCGGAATCACTGAATTGCTGAAAATACTCCCATGATTTTACCGGGTCGGTTTTTATTTCGATGGTGGT
>JBAPTX010000172.1:0-1690 GCA_049282375.1 Calditrichia bacterium | reverse complement strand
TCACGCTGCCGGACAGCCAGGTAGCGGGAATAATCTGATTCTGCCGTAAATAGCTGGCCCGCTTCATAAAGCTGAAAAATCCCTTTATAACAAATTCCGTGGAAGCAGCGGGAGAATATTTCACCTGCTGACCCCAGGAAAACTTCTGATCATGATTGTAACTGCGGGTGGCCAGCGGGTCGTCCTTTGATTTAAAATCCTCAAAAAAGCGGGCATATTCAATTTTTTCATGCAGGGCCAGCCGCCCCCCCGCAAACTGATGGCTGAATTTTGCCTGCAGGTTCAACCGGTTGACTTCATCTCCGTCTATGCGTAAATCCCGCAGACTATAGGCGTTATTCAAATTAAAATTCAATGTGTGAGCATCGCCCAACTGAAAACCGCCGCCCAGGTTTCCTTCCCGGATATCCGGATTATGTTTTAACTTGAGGCGCAGCGGCTGTTTCCCCCCGGCGGTTTTTACCCGGATAATTCCGGTGGAAAAATCACCGTACTCCACCGAGGGAAGACCGGGAATCACTTCCACTTCCTCAATATTGTCCGCAGGAATTTGCCTGAGGTCCAGCCCCCGGTAGGCGGTACTCTGGACATAACTGCCGTACCCCACCCCTGCGCCGCTGTTCAGGTTGGCCTGATTTATTTGCGGAATATCATCTACAATTACTTTTGTGCCAAAAAGATTGGCCCGGTCCCAGAATTCCACTACACTGCGTTCTGTTTCCCGCAGGGGAATATCCATTACCTGCTGTAAACCGGGCTGATTTTTACGAAGCACACCGGGAATCATATCCAGCGCATCTCCCAAATTGGTGGCCTGCAGGTGTTCAATTTCGCCCCCGGAAAGCTGATAACGGGCAGCGGCCTCCCCGGGAAGCAGTTCCTGTTCTGCAGTAACAGAAATGCCGCCAACTGTAAAGTAGAGCAGCCGTGCAGAATCGCCCGGCAGCATTTCAAGTACGAGATAGAAACTGCTGTCATTTTCGACTTTTACCGGACCGGCAACTGAAGTATAAAATCCTTCTTTGCGGCCGTAAATATAATAGGCTTTTCCGTTAACTACCTCAATGCTGAAGGTGCCTTCAGCATCACTGATGCTGGTGCGGGACACACCGTCAAGCATTATCCGGGTACCGGGGAGCGGTTTCCGGTTTATAAAATGCACAACTTTCCCGCGAATTTCACCCGCATAAAGCGGGCCGGCCGGCAACCACGGATTAAAAAGGGCCAGGATAAAAAGGAATAAAGCGGTTAGACGTGAGATATTTAAAAAATTATTCTCCGGTAAAAGGACAGTTATTTCAAATTTAAATTTTGAAAAAGGCGTGTTCATTTTGGGATCCTAAAGACCGGATAAGTAACTCATTTAATTCAAAATACCCGCATTTAAAAGAAAATTCAATATTATATTTTATTTTCACACCGGAATTTTTAATTTGATATGTAATGAATATGAATAATCGAAAACGTAATATTATTCCCCGGGACGCTTTTAAATTCTATTTCCCATATTGGGGCATTTGTATTCTGATGATGCTGACTGCTTTCAGAACCCCCTCGGCCGCTGATAGCTGGTCAATTGTTCAAAAGGCAACCGAACCCGGATTGATGAACCGTAAAAATATTTTCTTTCTGAATCCGGATACCGGGTGGGTAGTCGGGCGGTTGGGCGATAATACCAGCAACAGAATTC
>JBAPTX010000171.1:0-2922 GCA_049282375.1 Calditrichia bacterium | reverse complement strand
GCTATCAGTATTCCGGCACACTGATAAACAATACAAACATCAGCGGCAAAGTGGAATCCATGAACGTCTGGTATAAGCATCTTCCCGCTGATTAATTAAGGTGAGTTTGGGGTACTGGATAAAGCATTCTTCAATAAACCTGTACTGAGCTGCCACACTGAGCTGGATAGAAATTTTGCCGAAGTGCTCAGATTGACTAAAAACCTATAATTATCATGGTGAGCCTAGCCTGCTTGCCACTATGCGGCTCCGTTTGTGGCGAACCCGCAATAAAACCTTGAACTCATGTTAACTAATGGAATGATTACCGGTAAACGGAAATTAATGCGTCCAACCATTAACTCCGACACACCTGCAAAGCCATGCACCTGATTGATTACCTCATTTTTCTGCTCTATTTTTTAATGGTGCTGTTTGTCGGCTTCTTTTTTTACCGCCGGAACAAAAGCCGCGAAGACTATTTTGTTGGCGGCCGCAAAATGTCCGCCAATCACATCGGGCTGTCCATTGTGGCCACTGATGTGGGTGGCGGCTTCAGCATTGGTCTGGGCGGCCTTGGTTTTATAATGGGACTTTCCGGCAGTTGGCTGCTGTTTACCGGACTGGTGGGCGCCTGGCTCTCCGCTATACTGATCGTCCCTAAAATTAAGCGCATTGACAGACAGATGGGAATGCTTACCTTTCCCGATTTTTTACGCCACCGCTATAATGACCGGGTGGCGCTTATTGCCGCTGTAATTTCCGGAATCGGATATCTTGGTTTTACCGGCGCCCAGATTCTGGCAGGAGCCAAACTGGCGGCCGGCAGTGTTTTTTCAAATATCACGTGGATGGATCCCCTTCATCTCTCTTTATACATTATGGCCGGCGTGGTACTTGTCTACACAGTTCTTGGCGGAATTAAGGCCGTAATTTATACCGATACAATTCAATGGATTGTTCTGCTGGGGGGACTTCTCTTTTTCGGAGTGCCCTTTGCCTATTTCCAGGCCGGCGGCTGGGAGGTAATTTCCACTCAGCTGCCTGCCGAATATTTCAGCTTGACAAATCTGCCTCTTTCACAGTTTATCAACTGGTTCTTTACCATTGTGCCGATTTGGTTTATTGCCATGACATTATATCAGCGGATTTATGCCTGCCGGAACCGGAAAGAAGCACAAAAGGCTTTTTACATTGCCGGTCTGCTGGAATATCCGCTGATGGCATTTTTGGGTGTTTTTCTGGGGATGATTGCAAAAATCTGGTTCCCAAATGCGGAAGCGGAAATGGGTATGCCCATGCTGTTGCGGGATGTACTTCCGGTAGGAGTTACCGGAATTGTACTGGCTGCTTATTTTTCCGCCATCATGTCCACCGCTGACAGTTGCTTAATTGCCTCATCCGGGAATTTTGTTAATGATATTGTGGAGCGTTATCTTGTAAAAAATGCCTCCGATAAAAAGCTGATCGGAATCTCACAACTGGTAACGCTTCTGGTCGGGGGAACGGCCCTGATGATTGCCGCCGCTTTCGAAACTGTATTGGAGATCATTTTAAATGCCTATTCTTTTATGGTAGCGGGATTGCTGTTCCCGACATTAATCGCTTATTTTTCCACAGTCAGAAAACCGGCAGCAGCCATGTTCAGCATGCTGGGCGGCGGCGGGATTACCCTTATTCTGATTTTTTGGGGAATACCGCTTCCCTTCGGGCTAGATGCGGCCGTTTACGGTATGTTTACTTCTGCGATAATTTATTTGATAACCGCTTCATTTATCAAAGAACCGGCAGCATCACCTTGATCTTTACCGCCTCATCTTTGCATTGAACAAACCGGCGGTTCATCTTATTCCACATTCCCTTCGTCATCACAATAGCAGGCGTCACTCTGAAAACGATCCCACTCGAGTTTAAAAGTTTTCAATTCTTCAAGATGAGCGATCATAGCCTCTTTTCCGGCAATTAAATTGCCTTCATCTATAAAAAATGGAGGAGCGGGCTGTTCCGGTAAATTCTTTACCTCGGCATCATTCGATTCTTCAATATCTTGAATTTGATGTGCGAAGTTCAATTCCTCTAACTTTCGTGAAATGCTCAGGCATTCCGGGCAGTTTTTTTTAATAATTAATTTTAACATATCGAATCCCCCTTTCCGTTTTTTACTAAATGAAGGTGAATAAAGTAAGTTCAACATAAACCGGCTTAAGCTTTAAATTCCTTTGGGTCCGTTAAGGCTGCTCAGGTCTGCCCGGAATATTTTCATCAGCAGAAAACATGTTCGGACTTTCCGGATTATCCCTAATATTGAACAGTTATATTGTTTTTTTTTGTTCATGATAGAAAACCGTTATGAGGTAAAAAAATGTTTATCGGACATTACGGAGTTGCACTTGCTGCAAAGAAATGGGATAGCCGGCCGTCTTTGGGAACGCTTTTTATGGCTTCCCAATTCATTGATCTGTTATGGCCGCTTTTCCTTTTACTGGGAATTGAACAGGTGCGAATTGACCCGGGAAATACCGCTTTTACACCGCTGGATTTTGTCAATTATCCCTTTTCCCACAGTTTTATCGGAGTCCTTATTTGGGCGGTTCTGTTCGGCGGTATTTACTATGCGGTAAAACACAGCCGGAAAGGAGCATTGGTGGTGGCTCTGCTGGTGTTGAGTCACTGGATTTTGGATTTTATAACTCACCGGCCGGACTTGCCGTTAATGCCGGGAAGCGGTTTGAAGCTGGGGCTGAGTTTATGGAATTTTGTGTTTTTCAGTATCCTGCTGGAGGGCATTATATTTTTTGCAGGAACTTATCTCTATTCTAAAGCAACAACGGCAAAGAACAGAACTGGCAAGATTGCCTTTTGGAGTTTAATAATATTTTTAGTGATCGTATATCTGGCAAATATCTTCGGACCGCCGCCGCCCTCTCCGGAGCAGTTGGCCTA
>JBAPTX010000170.1:0-2614 GCA_049282375.1 Calditrichia bacterium | reverse complement strand
GAGCCGCCGAACACGGTAAAATCCTGAGCAAAAACATAGATAAGCCGTCCATCTATCGTGCCGTAGCCGGTCACCACCCCATCACCCGGAATTTTCTTTTTTTCCATCCCAAAATCAGTGTTGCGGTGCTCTTTGAACATATCGAATTCTTCAAAACTGCCCTCGTCCAGCAGTATTTCAATCCGCTCGCGGGCGGTCAGCTTTCCCTGCGAATGCATTTTCTCAATCCGCTTTTCACCACCGCCGAGCCGGGCCTGCTGGCGCATTTCAAATAGTTTCTGAAGTCTTTTTTCTATATCCATCAGGCGCCTCCTGCCAAAATAAAAAGTTATTGAATTGCAAATCCGGTGCCCCTTTTCAGAGGCAATAAAACTTTTAAATTAAAAATGCAATTGAATTTAAAATAAAATTGCAGTAATGAAAAGTTTTATAATTGTTAATCCTGCACCCGTAAAACAGTGCAAATAATTGAATAATGATAAGCCATCTTTGTTTTTTATTCTGCTTTCGGCAATGGAACTTCATGGGAATCCCGCTCCAAATTCTCCCGGGCTTGGGAAAAGGTTCTTAAATTTTGGAAGGAATATTCCAATTATGCACCACTTCTTTTTGCAGGTGAATCTGAAGATCACTGCTGCCGGTGACATTTCTTTTTTCAAATTGAAACAGTATCTTTTTTGATTATCAGCGTTTCGTATTATTTTACCCGCTGAATATAAAAATTAACCACCACCATTCCGGAGGATTGAATATGAGTTTCATGAAGCAGATCAACCCGTTTGAGAACGCATTGAAGCAGTTTGACAAAGCTGCAGCCCTGCTGGATTTAAGCGAAAGCCAGATTGCCATGATTAAGGAGCCGCGGCGCATTACCGAAGTTAATTTACCGGTGCGGCTGGACGACGGTTCTATCCGGATTTTCAAAGGTTTCCGTGTTCAGCATAGTATTGTGCGCGGGCCGGCGAAAGGGGGTATCCGCTTTCATCCTTCTGTAACCGTGGACGAGGTAAAGGCACTTTCCTTCTGGATGACCTATAAATGTGCAGTGGTGGGCATTCCTTTCGGCGGCGGCAAAGGCGGAATTGTGGTGGACCCGTCGGAGCTTTCCCGCAATGAACTGGAAAATCTCTCCCGGCGCTATTTTGCGGAAATGGCCGATCTTTTCGGGCCGGATTCTGATATACCGGCACCGGATGTGAATACCAATCCGCAGATCATGAGCTGGATGTTCGATACTTATTCCATGAACAAGCGTCAGTACCTGCCGGCGGTTATTACCGGTAAACCGCTGGAGCTGGGCGGTTCCGCCGGGCGCAAGGAGGCAACCGCACAGGGAATGGTCTATTGTGTTCATGAGGCGACCAAACACCTGAATATAAATCTGAACCAGGCTACCGTGGCCATACAGGGCTTCGGGAATGCCGGTTCTCACGCTGCGGATTTACTGCATCAGGATGGCGCCAAAATTATCGCAATTTCCGATATGAGCGGCGCCTACTACAACCCGGAAGGCCTTGATGTGCAGGGCGCCCTGAAAACATGCCGGGAGAATAAAACCTGGATTCTGAATGGTCTGGAAAAAAATATTTCCTGCAAAAAAATGGATGATCCCATGAAGCTGCTGGAACTGGAAGTCGATATCCTGATTCCCGCTGCGCTGGAAAACCAGATTACCGAGGAAAACGCCCCAAATGTAAAGGCGCGCATTATTGCCGAATGTGCCAACGGACCGGTAACGCCGGAAGCAGATGATATTCTGGATGAAAAGAAGGTCTTCCTGATTCCCGATATTCTCTGCAACGCGGGCGGCGTGACGGTATCCTACCTGGAATGGGTGCAAAACCGAATGGGCTATTACTGGAAGAAGGACCGGGTGAATGAGGATCTGGAAAGGATTATGCTGGAGTCCTTTAATCAGGTATTGAAAACTTCGCAGGAATCCGGCCAGAACATGAGAATTGCAGCCTTTCTGCTGGCAATCAGCCGGGTAACCCGGGTAGCGGAATTGCGGGGGCTGTACGCCTGATCTCTTTATAAAACCGGTCTTCAAATCAGCGATTTAAAAAACTGATTCACCGGTTTCAGTCAGAATCAGGATAAAGCCTCTTCTGTTAGCCGGACAACCGATTTCAGTTCTCGAACACCGGCAATGTGATTATGATGCTCAAAAAAAGCCCCGCCATATCAGCGGGGCCTTTTATTAGAATGAATTAAAAAATTGGCGGTTTATTCCCCGAAGGTAATTCCCTGCGCCAGGGGCATTTCGTCGCCCCAGTTAATCCCCACGGTCTGACGACGCATGTAGGCTTTCCAGGCATCGGAACCCGATTCGCGGCCGCCGCCTGTTTCCTTTTCTCCGCCAAAAGCGCCGCCGATCTCAGCGCCGCTGGTTCCCATATTCACGTTGGCAATGCCGCAGTCGGAGCCTTCCGGCCCCAGAAAGTATTCGGTTTCCTGCAGTTTGTCCGAGAAGATGGCGGATGACAATCCCTGCCTGACGCCATTATGCAGCCGCACTGCCTCTTCCAGATTCCTGAATTTCATCAGGTAAAGAATGGGCGCGAAAGTTTCTTCCTGCACTATTTCATATTCATTTTCGGCTTCGGCAATGCAG
>JBAPTX010000169.1:0-1988 GCA_049282375.1 Calditrichia bacterium | reverse complement strand
CCATTATGGCCGCACTTTTTTCCCGTTCAATATCCTGCCTGGCTTTTTCCTGAATTTTGCCGGCCTCTTCCCGGGCTTTCTGCACCATCTCATTGCGAGTTTTTTCCGCCAGCTCTTTATTTTCCTTCAACATGGCCTGGATTTCTTCCTGAGCCTCAGCTAACTTGCGCTGATTTTCAGCTAGCATTCGTTCAGCTTCAGCCCGGGATTCCTCCGCCTGTTGAATGGAATCGCTGATTGTTTTTTCCCGCTGGTCTACTGCAGAGAGCAGCGGCTTCCAGGCCACTTTTGCCAAAATAACAAACAGCACAAAAAAAGTAACCCAGGTCCAAATCATCATTCCTGGTTCAAGTTCCAGCATAATTCACCTTATGCTTCATTAGATGGATTTCAAGCTTAAAAGAAAGCAGATCACCAGTCCGAAAAAGGCCACGCCTTCAATCAGAGCGGCTGAAATAATCATTGATGTACGGATAGCGTTCGCCGATTCCGGTTGCCGGGCAGTGCCTTCCATTGCCGAGCTTCCGATTTTTCCGATTCCTAAACCTGCGGCAATTGCTACGATGCCCGCGCCAATGCCTGCCGCCAGATAGGCCAGGCCCATTGCCAGTGAAGTATCCATTCATTCCTCCTTAAAATAAGTTAATACAGTTAAATGATTTTTAAATTCATTCGCAGCTACAGGAACTGCCCTAAACAGAAGATTCTTTTTAATGCTCCGGATGCATCGCCATTGCGATAAACAGTGCGGAAAGCATTGTGAAAATATAAGCCTGGATAAATGCAACCAGCAGTTCCAGAAAACTGATGAATATTGCAAATGCAATGGAAAATGGTGAAACCCAGATGACACCGATTGCAATGATTAAACCCAGCAGGGCAAAAATAACAGTATGCCCGGCAATCATATTTGCAAAAAGCCGCATGGCAAGTGCAAATGGTTTGGTAAAAAGGCCAAAAAATTCTATCGGGACGATTATGACCAGCAGAGGTTTGGGAATTCCGGAGGGTGCCATGGACTTCCAGTAACCCCAGGCTCCGTTTTCCACCATTCCCATAATTTGGGTCATAACAAAAGTGATTACGGCCAATGCCGCAGTAACGCTGATATTGCTGGTGGCCAGTCCGAACAGGGGAATTAACCCCATTAAATTTGCAGTAAGAATAAAGAAGAACATAGTACTGAGAAACGGTGTGAAACGCCGCCCCTGTTTTGCACCCATATTGGGTACGGCAATTTCGTCCCGGATAAAGAGTACAACCGTTTCCAGAAGAGCGGCAAATCCCCGGGGAACGAGCGCTTTCTTCCGAAAGGCAAAATAAAAGGTGATGATCAGAATCAAACCGGCAAACCACATCATTAAAACATGCAGTGTTATGGATAAATCAATTTCCAAACCAAACAAATTAATGGGTGGAAAAGTAGGCAGATGCACTTGATGGCCTGGCAGGTTCCAAACTCTTGAATCCTGTAAATGGTGAACGATAAAATCGCCTAAATTTTCATTCTGGTGTTCTGCCGCTTCACTCAGCATTTATATTTTTCCCCTTAAAAGCTGCTAACTTATTGATCTCCCAAACTTCCAGTATCAGAAAACAAAAATAGGCCACCATTAAAGAGGCGATGAGCCAGATCTGCCGATATTCGAATTTGAGTACCAAAATAAATAATGCTAAAAACATCAGGATAAACCGGATGATCATGCCGCCGAAAAAGGCGCCGTAAAACTGCTTATCCGGCTTATTAAATCCCCACCGAATCACCGCAGCACCGGCAAGTGCATTGAAAAAAGCAATGATCAGTCCTGCCCACAACTCCGCAATTCCATTTAAATTATAAACTGCGGTTAAAAAGGCCAACAATATCGTAAAAAGTAAAAATAAAAGAAAACTCTTTTTGAAAAAATGAGTCATAGTGGATAAAATTGGTCCGGAATTTTATAAAATCGCTGGTCTTTCACAGGAAATTTACAATTCCTGCCTTATAT
>JBAPTX010000168.1:0-5394 GCA_049282375.1 Calditrichia bacterium | reverse complement strand
GTTCCCCTTCGCTGACGGTAACTTGCAGTTCTACAGTTTCGCGGTACAACTGCCGCAGCATGGCCCGGCGGCGCTCCCATTTCACTGCTTTTAAGAACAGGGAATCCTGCTGCAGTCCGGTGGTTCTGCTGTAACGGTTTGCCAGTATCCGGTCAAGGTAGCGCTGCAGTTCGGTTTTCAGCGCCGGATAGCCGGTAGAGTCTATTCCGAAATTGGGGTCCAGTTCGTAAAACAGCCGGAACTCTTCGGGGGTAACCGCCCGGTCGCCTGCTATGGCAATAACATCAGCGGATTCAGGAATTTTGTTCCGGCAGGAAAACAAGAAAAGCAGCATCACAAAGAAGAAGATGCGCGAAACCGTATGGATTTTCCAGAATTTCTTTTTTCCTGCAGGTTGTCTTGAAATGAGCATACTGTATGTACCGTTCTTCGGACTTTCGGAAAATTTAATAAAGAGCCGGCGAAATTCAATCTTTTAATTCGGAACAGCGTTTATTTTTCTTTGTAAGCCCGTATAAAGACGTAATTATTTTCAGAAAGGACCCAAAACAGTGGCAGAAAAATTAAATGATATCGAAATCCGCATTCTGGGCTCGCTGATTGAAAAAGAGCTGACCACACCCGATTACTATCCCCTGACCTTAAATTCCCTGACGGCTGCCTGTAACCAGAAGTCCAACCGCAGTCCGGTGGTGGAGTGGGATCAGGAGAAGGTGATCGAAGGTGTGCGTACTTTGCGGAACAGGCAGATGGTGATTATCTCTTCGGCGCCCGGTCAGCGGGTGCGCAAGTACGAACACCGTTTTCGTGAAACCTTTTTTGTGTCCAAAGCGGAAATGGTGCTTCTATGCGAACTGATGCTGCGCGGCCCCCAAACCGCCGGGGAGCTGCGAACCCACAGCGCCAGGATGAGCAGTTTCCCGGATTTGCAGGAAATAAGCAATCTTTTGGAGCAGTTGATGGACCGGGAACAGCCGCTGGTAGTACGGCTGCCCCGCCAGCCCGGACATAAAGAAAATCGCTTTGCCCACCTGCTGGGGGCTGAACCGGAGATTTCTGCCGAGGATGTTATTCCCGCTGCATCCGGCGGTAAAACGGATAAAGGTTCCGCCCGTATGGAATTGCTGGAAAAAGAAGTAGAGGACCTGCGGGAGGAACTGGAACAGCTTAAGGCTGAATTCCGGCAGTTCCGCCAACAGTTTGAATCCTGATAAGAAAGCCAAACGGAAGGTTGAATTTGGTTTTTAATTTGTTTCTAAGAAATGGTCAATGTGATTGCGCATCACCGGAAACTGAACACCCCGCTTTTTGCAGATTTGAATCTGGATTTAAAATCTATTTTTAAACAGTAACAGATGTCCACATCAATATTCTTTTTACTCCTGCAGAATACCTTCCGTCCAATTTGCAAATTCGATTGATTCGTTGTCCGGCGCACCTCTAAATTCTCAGCAAAGGTTGCGGTTGAATACAAACGAATGCAGAGGAGATAGCTTATGGCGAAATACCGAATTGCCTGGCTGCCCGGAGACGGCGTCGGCAACGATGTAATGGAAGCGGCACGAATTGTTCTGGACAAACTGAAGCTCGATGCGGAATATGTACATGGTGATATCGGCTGGGAATTCTGGATAAAGGAAGGCAATCCGCTGCCGGACCGTACCATTGAAATGATGAACACCACCGATTGTGCGCTGTTCGGCGCCATTACCTCAAAACCCAAGGAAGAGGCTGCCAAAGAGTTGTCTCCCGAATTGCGGGATAAAGGTTATGAATATTTCAGCCCAATTGTGCGTCTGCGCCAGGAGTTTAATCTGCATACCAACCTGCGCCCCTGCAAAGCCTATCCGGGGAATCCCTTAAATTATCAGGACGGCATCGACCTGGTGATTTTCCGCGAAAACACCGAAGGCATGTACGGCGGGGTGGAATTTCACCCGCTGCCGGAAGCGGTATTTAAGGCACTGTCGGAACATCATCCCAAAATGAAAAAATTCAGTCAGTACGGACTGGAAAACCTGGCGATGTCCACCCGGATTATGAGCAGGCAGAAATGTGCCAACATCGCCCGCCAGGCTTTTGAATACGCCCGCAAATTCGGCCGCAAATCGGTGACGGTGGTGGATAAACCCAACGTACTGCGCGAAACCGGCGGACTGATGATCCGTACCGCCCGCGAAGTGGCGAAAGATTACCCGGAAATCCCCTTATGGGAGACCAACATAGACGCCCAGTGCATGTGGCTGATTAAAAATCCGCGGGATTATGATATTCTGGTGGCAGAAAACATGTTTGGCGATATTCTGTCCGACCTGGCCGCCCAGCTTGTCGGCGGACTGGGATTCGCCAGCAGCGCCAACATGGGCGATAAATACGCTGTATTCGAGCCCACCCACGGCTCAGCGCCAAAGTATGCCGGAAAACACAGGGTGAATCCGATGGCGATGCTGCTGACAACCAAACTGATGCTGGACTGGCTGGAAGAAATTGATATGGCGGAAAGGCTGGAAACTGCCATCGGCCGCGTTATCCGGGAAGGTAAAGTGCGGACTTACGATCTGGGCGGTGAAAACTCCTCCCTGGAAGTGGCCGGAGAAGTGGCAGTGTATCTGTAGCAGACAGTGTTGATCTAACGAAAAAGGCCGGCAATGTGCCGGCCTTTTTATATGTGCCCTGCCGGGAAAACAGAAGACTTAAGGAATTGAGAATAAAAAGCTCATCAATCCGCCTGCGCCCGCTGTAAATCCGTTGAAAACTACTTTTGAACCGCCAGAATTTTCTGGTAATCCGCTCTTTGTTGCAGGACTTCTTCAGCTTTTTTTATGACCGGATCATAGCGGAATTGAGCGGCAATCCGGGCGGAAGACCCGCCGATTTTCTCGGCAAACTCCGCTTCCAGGGTGTGCCGGATTTTTTCGCGGTCTTCATCAAACTTCCGCTTTTTTACCTGCTCCAGTTTCTGGATGGCCACTTCCACCAGATCTGCGATATCTTCACTGTAGTTCTGCTCGCCGGCTATTTCCAGGAATCCTTTTAATTCCGCTTCGCCTTCCACTTCAAAATCAAGATCGTGGCTGATGAGAAAATCCCGGAATGCCTGCATGGTTTGTTCATCCAGCTTTATCTGGGGATTGTCCTTCAATTCCGGATGCTCTGCCAGGTAATCCACCGTAAACCGGAAAAAATATCCTTTGGCCCATAAAGCCAGGATAAATTGATCCGCCTGATCGTTCTCCACTTCAATGTCCGGTTTAATTCCGCCCCCGCCATAAACCTTCCGGCCGTTCCGGGTGTGATATACAATGTGATTATCATACTCGGTGCTGTCGCTTAAATCGGTGAAAACTTCTTTATTCTTTTTGTAATCTTCTTTCTGGATACTGCGGCCGCTGGGTACATAATACTTTGCGGTGGTAATTTTCAGAAATGCATCATTCAGCTTGTCCACGGGATAAACCTGCTGCACCAGCCCTTTGCCGAATGTCGGCGTGCCGATAATGATGCCGCGGTCCAGGTCCTGCATGGCGCCGGCCACAATTTCGCTGGCGCTGGCGCTGCCGCCGTTAACCAGAACCACCAGGGGCACATCGGGCAGCAGAGGGGATTCCCCGGTGCGGTACTCCGCTTCCCGCTCATGGGTGCCGCGGGTGCTGACCACCATTTCTCCCTTTGGCAAAAAGATATTGGACACTTCCACAGCGGAAGCCAGCAATCCGCCCGGATTACCCCGCAGGTCCAGCACCACCCGTTCAATTTTGCCTTCTTTCTGCAGTTCTTTAATGGCATCTTCCAGTTCCGAAGCGGCTTTATCGGAAAAGCTGGTCAGGCGGAAAATGGCGGTTCCCGGCTCCAGAAAACCGGCATAAGAGACATCTTTCAGCACGATATCCTGCCGGATAAGGGTCAGTTTTAGGGAGTCTTTAATTCCGGGCCGTTTCAGTTCCAGCTTTACTTCCGAGCCCGGTGTGCCGCGCAGTTTATCGGATGCGTCTTCCAGGCTCATCTCACTCGTAGATTCGTCATCAATTTTAAGAATGATGTCTCCGGCCCGGACGCCGGCGCGTTGCGCCGGTGTGTCATCAATGGGGGCAATAACAGTGATTTTATCTTCGCGCTTGCCGATTTCCATGCCCACACCGCCGTAGGTTCCTTTAGTAATAATTTCCAGCCGCTCGCGGCCTTGTTCAAAATAAACGGTGTAGGGATCCAGTTCGGAAACGATCCCTTCAATGGCAGACTTGCTGAGCGCTTCCGGGTCCACTTCATCCACATAGCTGCGGGAAATGGTCTCGTAAACCTGTTTAAGATGAAAAAGCCCTTTATCCAGCTTGGCGTACATCTGTTCGTTGCCGGCAAAACTGTCGGTGAAAAGCCAGGTGGA
Source organism: Calditrichia bacterium (assembly GCA_049282375.1). Lineage (GTDB taxonomy): Bacteria > Calditrichota > Calditrichia > RBG-13-44-9 > RBG-13-44-9 > JBAPTX01. Next base: position 1,013 of record JBAPTX010000168.1, on the reverse strand, counting down.
TATCAGGGCCAGAACACCGACCGCCGCAAGGTAGCGCCAGGAATTTCGATGATACATAAAACCTCCGTTTATTCAAAAATACTTTCTATCATAAGAAAAAAAGGGCAGAAAGTTTCTTGGAATTTATTGTTGCAGTTCCGCTAAATTTATTCGGGAGTAATTTAGATGAGGATTCCGGTGATCAAAAATACATTCCAATAAATTTTGCTGCAATGCGGCGGCCGGTTTTCCCCCCGCTGAAAACATTCGGGAATGACCTGACGGAAAGATATTCAGAATGAGATGAACATTATTTATTTAAGATCGAAGTCATGTTATATCAGTCTTCATATTTTACAAAACTGCTTATTAGTTTGCCGGATTTCCCGCGAGATCTTCTCAGCCGGACGCTTGCCCGGCACCCGGATAAACCGTTCCGGTTCTTCCTCGCAGAGTTTCAGAACCCTTCCCGTATTTTATGGAAAAATGCAGTGCCGCTGCTTTTCAGCCAATCCATATTTGCATAATTTAAAACTGTTAAACATAAAGCTTTGTACAACCGGGTAATAAAAATTTTTTATTGTTGCATTTTTCACCGGGGGGGGTAACTTTTTTGTAAGCAGCAAAAATAGTAATAACAGGACCATACTTATTTAGTTTTGCAGTATTAAATTTATGGCACTTTCGCCGGCTCTTTACAGCGCTTACCGAACGTAATTTGTGAATTGTTTTGTATGGATATTCGTAAGCTGATGAACCATTGGGTCTGTCTGCCACGAATTTATCAGATAGAATAGCAATAACAGTTTTCATCAAAAGAAAGCGGGAGGAATCTGGCATGAGAAAACTATTAACTGCAATTATTCCTGTTCTTTTTATCACTTGTATAGTTTTGGCCGGGAACAAAATCCCGGAAGTCTTCCGCATCGGCGGAATGGAACTGCCGCCATACGGTGTTGGCAGCCTGGTAGTGCAGCCACACCGGCAGATCGATTCCACCAACACCACTTTTGACAATTATTATGCCCGCATAT
>JBAPTX010000167.1:0-2763 GCA_049282375.1 Calditrichia bacterium | reverse complement strand
AATTGTACCCGAACTGACTGTCGTGGAAAAATTCTGCGTACTGGCGCCGGTGATATTTGCTTTCACTGTTAAAGGATGAACACTCAGATCAAGCGTGCTGGCGGCAAAATTCTGAACAGTGGCGGTCAGGGTTTCCGAACTGCCGTAACATAAACCGGGATCGGGCGAGGCAAGCGCCACCGGACCCGCATCCTGATCGGGCGGTACGCCGACAAAGAAGTTGTCGATATAAACATTGGCCGTGCCTGTTGTTCCGCCTTCTTTTGCAAAGAATCCGATATAAAATTCCGTCTCCGAGGCATAGGAAGACAGGTCGATTGCAACCGGCATTCCCGTCGGGGGAATATTATTCTGATCGGTGTACATTGCCAGAACGTTGCTGCGCAGCCAGGTCTGGCCGTCTGTGGAGGCGACAACAAAAAGGGTATCGCCGGGCGGGATTACTTCCGCCGCAGTGCCGGTAAGCGGGGTTACCGCAATATCAAAAGTTACTGCAGGATTTGCACCGCCGGTGGTCATATCCAGCGCCGGGCTTATTAACCAGTCGGCATCGGTACTGCCGGAAAAATAGAAGCGGGCAGAACTGCTTAACAGCGGGTCATTCCCGAAATCATCGCTGATCCAGCCGCCGTCTGTGGTGGTTCCCGGGGTAAAAATTCCGAAATCCTGATTGTCTGCTCCAAACCAGTTGATGGCGGCGATGGTGCCGTAATCTTCAAAATCCTGTTCATAAATCAGCGAATACAACTGATATATATCCACTGAAACAGTGGAAGTATCATTAAAAGGATTGCCGTCTCCGCTTAAGTCGGTATATGCGGTAATGGTGAAAGTTGTATCTCCGGCGGAAGGCGTCCAGGCAGCCGGAAAGCTGACCGTATCCATTTCACCGCTGGTCAGTGTTCCGGAATAATTAATGCTAGAGCTGCTGCCGTCATCCACCATATAGCTGACCGGGAAATTTGAAGCGGGATTTAAACCGAAATTACTGATGACCGCCTGAATGGTGATACTTTCCCCGGGATGATAAAAAGGGCCATCCGATAAAATAATATCAACTGTTCCGACATCATCCCCGGCAGGTTGAAAAAACTCCCAATAATCATTATCCGGATTGGAAGCTGAGTTTTCCTCCCGCTGCAGTGAACTGCTGCCGTACTGTACGGCATTGGAACTGTTCTCCTGCAGGCCTACTGTCATACCGCTGGTGCCGGCAGGATTATACATATCCACGACAAAAATTCTGCCGGTGGCTTCATCCAGCACCACGGAAAAGTAAGCATATGAAAAACTGGGGCTGCCGATTTCGAAGGAGTGCCAGCGAACCCAGAACTGGCGGTCGGGTGCAGTGCCGAATGTTTTGTAATATACCACATCATTGCTGCCGGTGGGTGGGGAATCGGTGAAGGCATCCCAGGTGGCGGCAACTGTCAGATCCGGCACATTGCTGCTGGGCAGGTTCTCATTTTCATCCGGCAGCAGTGTTGCCGTGGTATCAAATGTCAGCAATCCATTCTGGCTGACCATAAAATAATCCACCGCTGTCCCATAAAAGCTGAAACTGAACGGAAGCGCCACCGGGTCAGACCAGAAATTACTGGACTGTGATCCGGTGGTAATTGCGGTCCAGCCGGTGGTGCTGGCGTCACTATCCGTATTAATCCCGCCGGGATTTCCCCCATCGTGAACGAAATTGACCACATAGTTTTGTCCGAATAACAGGGACAGTGGTAATACAGCAACAATTAACAAGATTAAAAAAAGATGAGTATAATCTTTAAAATTTTTCATAATAAAACTCCCACAATGATAAACTTGGTTTCCCCCTTGGAAAAATTATTTCCCTTATCAGTTTTTTTGATGCAAACACCTCCTTTCGGACTGCCTTACAGTTTACAATCAAAATAAATCCGCCGGGTTTTGCAGGCATTTTGATCCCGGGTGAAAATTGGCAAAATTTTACGAATTTCAGTAGAAGACGAGTGACTTGAAGACCAGAATAGACTTAAGCGCTGCAATTAATCCCCCCATTAATTATTGCAGGCTCATCCTTGAGGTATCTTATCAGGTATGAAGAGTTGAGAAAAGAATCCCGCATCAATTCTTACGAACGTTTGCGGGCCCTTTCTGAACACAGAAAAACTTTTAGTTACAAAACTACAACCAGACCTGACCGTAAATAAACCATACTTCCGGCCCGGCGCAATAAAAAAAAGGGCATTTCCCTAATTTAAATTTTCACATATTATTGCCCTGATCCGGCAGGGAAAGCAGCGAAATACCTCACTTTAAGTAATCCGGGTTTACCTGCTTTATAGTGAAAAGCAGATAAATACAAGTCAGCGCAGTAATATCATTTTCTTTTTTACATTAAATTCCCCGGCCGTTACTCTATAAAAATAAACACCGCTGGGAGCCGATATGCCGTTCCGGTCGGTACCATTCCAGGTTATCCGGTGCTGTCCGGCTGCCTCGGTTCCGTCAAACAATGTTTTCACCACCTGCCCCAATAAATTATAAATGGTAATGGTAATTTTTGATCTTTCCGGTAAGCTGTATTTTATTTCCGTCAAGGGATTAAAGGGGTTGGGGTAATTCTGGCAGACGACAAAATTAAGCGGCACATTTTCCCCCCTTCTAATCCTTACCTTTTTTACACGTGGATCCGAAATCATCAGCGGACTTTTTTTCGTCAGTTTCTGACTGCTTATCTCCAATCCACCGATTATTCCCGTTAAATGAAATGTTTGCACTGATTCACTT
>JBAPTX010000166.1:0-2355 GCA_049282375.1 Calditrichia bacterium | reverse complement strand
TCCCTACCCCGGGCGGCCCCCACAGAATCATGGATTTTACCCGCGAACGGGCGATTTCATTCGCCAGTACGGTTCCAGCCCCTACAATCTCCCCATGCCCTACAAATTCGCTGAGGCGCAGCGGCCGGCAGCGCTCGGCAAGCGGCGTAAAGGCCGGGCCGGAATTTTCCCGCTCCGGTTCGTTATAGGAGAAAAGATCCATTTATGTCCTTTTTAACTGATGATTTAAAGATTAAAAAAAATATAAACGCTGCGGGATAATCAAAATTATGAACGGATAAATTAATTCCGCAGTTAACACAATAAAAATAAGCATAAATAACAACAAAATCCTTAATTAATTGCCTCTGTAATGAAAGGCCCCATTCATTTAATTATATATCTCAATCCGCTTAATTAGAAAATACTGATTGTTCCGTTCGGTAGTGGTCACCTCAAAATAATTTTCACCGGGACGGACATATTGCCCGATTTCCCATTCCTCCGATTTCAGTCCGCCGATTTTCTCCAGTATTTGCGGGGTAAAATTATAGCTGAGAATGGAATTATTCACCTTTATTTCCACATCTACACTGGCGCTGAGGGAGAATGGATATTTATCACGGCTGCTGGCAGCCAGCATACGGACATTCAGGTTCCGGACCGGCTGCATATCACGGGGCAGATTAAATATAATCCGCAGGGCATCGCTGCCGGTAGGATTCCGGTAGGGAAAGGCATATCCCAACTTCCAGAGATACTCACCCAAGGCATCATTAAATACAATATCCGGACCTGCCTCGCTGCTGGTCATAAAAGAACGGCGGGGAAGGGTATAGCCGGATACAATTTCGCAATTCTGTTCAAAAGGACTGCCGGTACTGTTTATTCCCGCGGAAATCCGGATAACCGGAAAATAAGTGACTTTCAGGTCCAGCGGCCTGCCGGGAATAACTTCAATCTCGCGGGGCGGGGGCGTTTTATATCCCTCCAGCGGCCCGAAATGGACCTTATGAATACCCGCTTTTAAAGCCCCCGAAAAGTGGTCCTCACCTTTCAATTCGTTATCCACAAAAATTTCACCGCCGGCCGGCGACAGCGAAATACTGACCTGTTCAAATTCTTTTGTCAGATGAAATGCCGCATTCCGGGAAGAATTGGTGGAATTAATTTTTACATTCACTTCGGAGGGTTCCACAAAATACCCCTTCTTTTCCACCCGGACTGTATAGTCTCCCGGTTTTAGACGGGTAAAGATATAATCGGTTTCGGCCCCGCTGTCCTGCCCGTTCAGAAAAATGCGTGCCCCGCGGACATTGGCATTGACTGCAATGCTTCCAATGCGGTTTAAATCCGGAGTCAGTACCGAAGAACCGGAACGGCCCGCGGGTACCTGATCCACCCGAAGAATTGTGGTATCGCTACGGAATATGGTCACTAATTTTTCCGCCGGTGCACTTATGAATCCTTCATGATATACCCGCACGCGGTGCTGCCCCTCATTTAACGGCAGTACTCCGCCCGGGGGAAGCTTCCCCATATAGGCATCATCCAGGAAAAGACCGGAAGCGGGTTCATCGGCAATTACTTTTAAATAGCCCCGGGTCAGTGAACTGATACGTTCAAAATTAAAGCTGACTTTGACCAGTGAATCGGAAATCACCTGAACTTGCTGAGAAAGGGGCTGCACCGTATACCCCTCTTTTCTGGCGGTAATCTGATAAATACCCGGTTCAATATCGCTGATCATTGAATTGCTGTAGCCTAAAAAATCCTGCCCGTCTAAATAGATGCGGGCTCCTTCCAGATTGGTTTGCACAAAGATTTTACCGGCTGGCGCTTTTTCCAGACGGGGATAAAAGAAAAACACCGCCAGTGCAACTGCCAGCAGGCTGATGAAAATGATCAGCAGTTTTTTGCCGGTGGAAATCTCCCGTGCATCAATAATGATGGGAATTTGCTCAATCTCATCTTCCTGAATATCATAATGCCAGGTTTCGGGCATCTGCCTGCGGGTTTCCGGCGTTACCGCTCCCAGATACCGTTTCTCCAGAAAACAGCGGATGCGCAGACGGGTTTCGCGTTCGGCAGTGGAGCCCCGGCGCAGGCTGGCTGCCCGTTTCAGGTGAAGGCGGCGCCACCATTTTCGCAGGGCCGGTTCAGAATACAAAAAAAATTCGTGCTGTTTATCCGCCTGTTCCTCGCTCATCCAGTGGACTTCACCTAAATGATTTACATAAAGGTAATAATCCGGCATATCCGAGAAAAAACGTTCATACTCTTCGGCTTTAATTCGCTGAATCGATTGGTAACTTAATGGAAACTTCTTTTTCATTAATGTGATAATACTTCCCGTATTATGGGATATTTCAATTT